>CAMOKZ010000179.1 GCA_946618155.1 uncultured Lachnospiraceae bacterium
GCAGGGCATCGATTACATGGCCCTGGTCAACAAGGTCAATCCGCTGCCCGAGGGCTGGGAGGATGCGCTGGAGACGGTGACGATCACCAACTCGGTCGGGGACGACTTCACCGCGAAGTACGGCGCTGACTATGCCGCAAAGACGGTGGCGACGCCGGGCGGTGAGCCCGGATAAAGAGCAGAAAGAGAACAGAGAAACGAGAATCGAAAAGGCTTCCGGCCCTCTGCCGCTGTGTGCGCGGCGGGTACCGGAAGCCTTATTTTTACCGGATCTTATCGCATTTTTGAATGCCCGCGAAGGGATCCTTACAGCACATCCACCTTCTCCCTCAGGATCTTGCGCAGCAGCAGGCTGCTCAGGGTGATGGAGGTGATCTCCGCGATGGGGAAGGCCCACCAGACCGCGTGCAGTCCGAAGAAGTGAGCGAGCAGCCAGGAGACCGGGACGATCACGACGAGCTGGCGGATGATGGAGTTGAGCAGGCTGTAGAAGCCGTTGCCCAGCGCCTGGAAGACCGAGCCCGCAATGACGCAGATGCCGGCGAAGATGAAGCTCAGGCTGATCGTCCGGAAGGCCGGGATGCCGATCTCCATCATGTTTTCCGAGGCGTCAAAGAGACGCAGCAGCGGGCCGGGGATCAGCTGGAAGGCGGCGAGGCCGAGCAGCATGATGCAGACCGCGGCGATCATGCTGATCCGGATGGTCTTGTAGATTCGCTCCTTGTTGCGCGCGCCGTAGTTGTAGGCGATGATCGGCACCATGCCGTTGTTCAGGCCGAAGACCGGCATGAACACGAAGCTCTGCAGCTTGAAGTAGACGCCGAAGACGGCCGCTGCGGTGGAGGAGAAGCCCAGCAGGATCTTGTTCAGGAAGAAGTTCATCACGGATCCGATGGAGGCCATGATGATGGAGGGCACGCCCACCTGGTAGATGGCGGCCGCCGTGGGGCCGTGCAGCTTAAGGCGCTTTCCGCCGATATGCAGCTCCTTGTTTACCCGCAGGTTAAAGATAATGCCCAGGGTCATGCCGGCGATCTGCCCGATGACCGTTGCCACCGCGGCGCCGGTGACGCCCATCTTCGGAAATCCGAAGAGACCGAAGATCAGGATGGGATCGAGGATGATGTTCGTGATGGCGCCGGTGCCCTGGGTAAACATGCTGAAGAGGGAAAGGCCCGTCGACTGCAGCAGGCGCTCGAAGGTGATCTCCAGGAAAAGCCCGAAGGAGAAGATGGTGACGACCCGCAGGTACTGGGTGCCGTACAGCGCGATCTGCGCATCCCTGGTCAGGAAGCCGAAGAAGATCTCCGTGCCGAACAGCCCGAAGAGGGCGAAGGCGGCGAAGGTGATCACGGCAAGCAGGATGCCGGTGTTTGCCGCGCGGTCCGCCTGATCAAAGTTTTTCTCGCCCAGACTCCTCGAGAGCAGGGCGTTGATGCCGACGCCGGTGCCGGTCGCGAAGGCGATCATCAGGTTCTGGATGGGAAAGCTTAGGGATACCGCCGTCAGGGCGTCCTCGCCCACCCGTGCGACAAAGATGCTGTCGACGATGTTGTAGAGGGCCTGCACCAGCATGGAAAGGACCATGGGCGCCGCCATCGAGAAGAGCAGGGGGCCGATCGGCCGGGTGCCCATTTTGTTTTCCTGTCTGACTTCACTCATTTAAAGTTACTCCTTAGTAATAGATAACAGACGCACGATAGACATTGTAGACGGTTGAAAAATGATTGTCAACGCAATTATTGATTGTTATAATGGGATGATGCAACCACTGCAAAAACACTGGAAATCAGAAAAGAGGGCAGATATGGATCTCGAGAGAAACCGGAAAATTCATTTTCGCTGTACGATGGCGGGCGTTGCCATTCTGGTCGCGCTGATCGTTTACATGATCGTCTCCGCGGTGGTCTTCCACGCGGTGGGACCGGTCTACCGGGTGCTGGCCATTGTTGTCCTGGTGGTCTTCTGGTTCATCACGGAGATCCTGCCGTTCCTGCTCACGAAGGAACTTGAGGGGCTTTCCGCGGACAGGAAGAGCGCCTATTACAAGTATCTCGCCCTGACCTTTGTCAGCTACGCCGGCATCGCCTATTTCATGCTGAACACCGAGGGCAACGGCATCGTAGGCGCCATGATCTATGTCGCCGCGACCATGTATAAGCGCAGGTTCCAGGCGATCTTCACCGGCCGGGACCAGGAAGGCAATGAGACGGAAGCCGCCCAGGCCGCCGGCAGCGGGGACGGGGATGACGCCGCCCTGACGGACGGCGCGCAGGAAGCCCCCACAGAAGGCGAAGCGGAAGAGAGCGCCGGCGCGGATGGGGAAGAGGCTGAATATAAGCCCAGGTCCGCGGAGGATGTGATCTCTGAGCGCTCGAATATCGCAAAGATGCAGGCAAGACTGGCGGCCCAGGATGCGGCCGAGGACGCCGCTGCGGCTGCACAGCAGACCGGGGACGGTGCGGAGGAATAATGGATCTTTTTGAATATGCCGGGCAGCAGAGTCTGAAAACAGACGCGCCCCTGGCTGTGCGGATGCGGCCGAGGACCCTGGACGAGGTGGTCGGCCAGCAGGATATTGTCGGGAAGGATAAGCTTCTCTACCGCGCGATCAGCGCGGACAGGCTGCGCTCCCTCATCTTTTACGGGCCGCCCGGGACGGGAAAGACGACCCTGGCGAAGGTCATCGCCAACACGACCAGCGCCGTGTTCCGGCAGATCAACGCGACCAGCGCCGGGAAAAAGGAGATGGAGGAGGTCGTGGACGCCGCGAAGAGCGCCCGCGGCATGTACGGGAAGAAGACGATCCTCTTCGTGGATGAGATTCATCGCTTTAACAAGGCGCAGCAGGATTATCTGCTGCCTTTTGTTGAGGAGGGGACGCTCATCCTGATCGGCGCGACGACCGAGAATCCCTATTTCGAGGTGAACGGCGCTCTGCTGTCGCGGTCGGTCATCTTTGAACTGAAACCTCTTTCCAAGGAAGATATCCTGACCCTCATCCGGCGGGCCATGGAGGACGAGGAGAGGGGAATGGCCGCCTGGAACGCCCGGATGGACGACGATGCGGCCGAGTTTCTCGCCGACATGGCGGAGGGGGACGCGCGCGCGGCGCTCAACGCCGTGGAGCTTGCCGTCCTGACGACAAAGCCGGGCACGGACGGGGTCATCCGGATCACGCTGGAGGTCGCTTCAGAGTGCATCCGCAAGCGCGTGCTGCGCTATGACCGGGTCGGCGACAACCACTACGATACGATCTCTGCGTTCATCAAGAGCATGCGCGGCTCGGATCCCGACGCCGCGGTCTATTACCTGGCGCGGATGCTGCAGGCGGGGGAGGACATCCGCTTCATCGCCCGCAGGATCATGATCTGCGCCTCTGAGGATGTCGGCAACGCGGATCCCCAGGCCATCGTGGTCGCGACCAGCGCGGCCCAGGCCGTGGAGCGGATCGGGATGCCCGAATCCCAGCTGATCCTTGCGCAGGCGGCCCTGTACGTGGCCACCGCGCCCAAGAGCAATTCCGCGACGATGGCCATCTTTGACGCGATGGAGTCGGTGCGCACCGACCACGCGACCATCCCGCCCTATCTGCAGGACGCCCACTACGGCGGCGCGCAGAAGATGGGCAGGGGGATCGGCTATGAGTACGCCCACGATTTCCCGAAGCATTTCTCGAAGCAGCGCTACCTGCCCGAGGAGCTCGGGGATAAGAAGTTTTACACCCCGTCGGAGAACGGGTACGAAAAGCAGATCGCAGCGTATCTGCGCTGGCTGCATGAAGACGAAGAGTAGAAAGGAAAATTTGCATGGAAGATCTGATGAACCTGCTGCAGAAGGAACTGGCCGGCGCCTTTGCCGCCGCCGGCTATGATGAGTCGCTTGCCGTCGTGACGGTCTCTAACCGCCCCGACCTCTGCGAATTTCAGTGCAACGGCGCGATGGCGGGGGCGAAGCTCCACCACAAGGCGCCGGCCATGATCGCGAAGGATGTCGCGGAAAAGCTTGCGGGCAGCAGCGTGTTTTCCGAGGTCAGCGTGGCGGGCCCCGGCTTTATTAACCTGAAGGTCTCGGGAGAGTACCTGGCGGACTGGCTGCGTCAGATGAGCGCGGATCCGGACCTTGCCGTACAGAAGGAGAAATCCCCCCGCACGGTCATCGTGGATTACGGCGGAGCGAACGTGGCCAAGCCCCTGCACGTCGGTCATCTGCGCTCGGCGATCATCGGCGAGAGCTTAAAGCGGATCATCCGCTTCATGGGCAACCGCACCATCGGCGACGTGCA
>CAMOKZ010000180.1 GCA_946618155.1 uncultured Lachnospiraceae bacterium
GTAGAGCGACGCATTCGTAATGCGTAGGTCGTGGGTTCGAGTCCCATTTCCGGCTGCGTGGGCCTTCCGCGAACGCGGGAGGCCCATTTTCTTTATATGTAAACTACGAGCCACGCACGGCTCGCCATAAGAGTCTGTCATGCTCATCTTATTTGTCATCATTTACAAGGTTCCTGACTATTAACGAAGTAGAGGAGGTTCCCCTATGCAGTACGACTTTACGACCCGCCCCGACCGTGCCGGGCATGACGCCCTGGCGGTGGACGGTCTTGGACGGCTCCCCGGTGTGCCGAAGGCGCCGCGGGAGGGTTTCCCGGTGATCCCCATGTGGGTCGCCGACATGAATTTTGTCTGTTTCCCCGGCATCCAGGAGAAGGTGACCGAGCGGGTGAATCACCCCTCCTTCGGTTACTTCATGACCCGGGACGAGTATTACGACGGGATCATCCGCTGGCAGCGGGAGCGCAACGGCGTCACGGATCTTGACCGGGAGGCCATCGGGTACGAGAACGGCGTGCTGGGCGGCGTGATCAGCGCCATGAACGTGCTCTGCTCCAAGGGCGACGCGGTGCTGCTGCACAGCCCGACCTACATCGGCTTTACCGGCTCGCTGACGAACAACGGTTACCACATCGTGCACAGCCCCCTTGTTTTTGACGAGGATGGGATCCGGCGCATGGACTTTGCTGACATGGCCGCGAAGGTTGAGGAGCACCACATCCACACGGTCATTTTCTGCTCGCCCCACAATCCGGGCGGCAGGGTGTGGGAGATGGAGGAACTCCTGGAGTTCTCCGCCTTCTGCGAGAAGTATGAGCTGACCGTTATCTCCGATGAGATCTGGTCGGACATCATCCTGGAGGGACACAAGCACATCCCGCTCCAGCAGGTCTCGCCCTATCTGCACAGCCATACGGTCGCCCTGTACGCGCCCTCCAAGACCTTCAACCTGGCGGGTCTGATCGGCAGCTATCACATTATCTATGACCGCAGGCTCCGGGAGAGAGTGCTCAAGGAGAGCTCCCTCTGCCATTACAATGACATGAACGTGCTCTCCATGTACGCGCTGATGGGCGCCTACTCGACTGAGGGCATGGCGTGGACGGATCAGCTGTGCGCCCGGATCACCCGGAATGTGGACATCGCCTGCGAACGCCTCTCGCGTGTCCCGGGCGTCACCTTCTCCAGGCCCCAGGGCACCTACATGATCTTTGCGGATATGTCGGGCTGGTGCGAGGCTAAGGGGAAGACCCTGGACGACTTCCTTGCCGCGTGCTGGGATGTGGGCGTTGCCCTGCAGGACGGCAGGCCGTTCCACGGCAGCTGCCACGTACGGATCAACCTGGCGCTGCCGGAGAAATACGTGGAAGAAGCCTTCGACCGCCTGGAGAAATATGTGTTTTAAGGAAAAGGAAGGAGAATAGCATGGAGCGCGGTACCGATTACGATCTCCTGCTGAAGATGGCCGGAGGGTTCATGGAGACAGATCCCCATTTTATTCCGTTTCTGTCAAATCTGTCGGCTCTTCTTTTTGAAAACCTGCCGGAGATCAACTGGGCGGGCGTTTATCTCGAGGGAAAAGACGGACGCCTGGTGCTGGGCCCCTTCCAGGGACGCCCCGCATGCATACACATCGGGCCGGGCAAAGGCGTGTGCGGCGCCGCTTTCTCCGCCGGAGAGACTGTGGTGGTGCCGGACGTGCACCTGTTCCCCGGACATATCGCCTGTGACAGCGCATCCCGGTCGGAGATCGTTATTCCGCTCAGGGACGCCGGCGGCAGGCTGCGCGGCGTGCTGGATATCGACAGCCCCGTGACGGACAGATTCTCGCAGAAAGACAGGGAAGGCCTTGAGGCGCTCTGCGCCTGGGCGGGTCCCGCCATCGAATGGAAAGTGGAAGAAAGATGATGGAAAAAATACTGGACCAGGCAACGGATCTGATGCGCCGCTGCGGGCAGATCATTCTGACTGCAGACCGGGGCCATACCCTGATCGATGAAAAAGAGGGGCGCGGCAATTTTGTCACCTCCTATGACCGGAAGGTGCAGGCCGTGCTGAAGGAAGGCCTGCATGAGATCTTTCCGGAAGCCGCCTTTGTCGGCGAGGAGGACGCCATCCGCGACTATCACGCGGCGGAGTATTCCTTTGTCGTCGACCCGATCGACGGAACCACGAACTTTATCCGCGACATGCATCATTCCGCGGTCTCCGTGGCCCTGATGAGAGACGGGCAGAGCGTGGCCGGTGCGGTCTTTGATCCCTACACAGACGAGATGTACACGGCGATCCGCGGGAAAGGAGCCTGCCTGAACGGCGCGGCGATCCATGTCTCCCCCTGGCCGCTGGAGGAGGGGATCATCCTGGTGGGGACGGCGCCCTACAATGCGAGCCTGCACACCAAATCGATGGACCTGGCCTCACGCCTGCTGGACATCGGCCTGGACATCCGCCGCCGCGGATCGGCAGCGCTTGATCTGTGCACGATCGCGGCGGGACGGGCGGAGGTATTCTTTGAGTACAGCCTCGCTCCGTGGGATCACGCTGCGGGCGGCCTGATCGTGACCGAGGCCGGCGGCTTTGTGACCCGGATCGGCGGGGGAGAGCCGCTCTATGACGGCAACTGCAGTATCCTTGCCGTGAACGGCGCGGCGAAGGAGGAGGTATGGCGCATCTGCGAGGGCAGGGCGTGACGTGACGTGATTCCTCCTTGCATCGCTCCGATGAATATGATAAAGTAAAACGGGCCCCGTGGAGAGCGGAACAACCGCCAGCTCCCGGGGCTTGGATTGTTTTTATGGATAATTTTTACAGCACAGCATGAGCCGGGGGACGTGAAATGAAGATTGGTTTTGACAACGATAAATACCTGAAGATCCAGTCAGAGCATATCCGGGAGCGGATCAGCCAATTCGGAAATAAGCTTTATCTGGAGTTCGGCGGAAAGCTCTTCGATGATTTCCACGCTTCGCGCGTGCTTCCGGGCTTCCATCCCGACAGCAAGATGCGCATGCTCCTTCAGCTCTCCGATATGGCGGAGATCGTGATCGTCATCAACGCGGCGGACATCGAAAAGAACAAGATGCGCGGCGACCTGGGGATCACCTACGACGTGGACGTGCTGCGCCTGATCGGCGAGTTTGAAAAGCGCGGCCTGTATGTCGGCAGCATCGTGATCACCCACTACGCGGGACAGGGCGGCGCCCAGCAGTTCAAGGAGCGCCTCGAGCGCCAGGGCGTAAAGGTCTACCTGCACTATACCATCCAGGGTTATCCCGCGAACGTACCGTACATCATCAGTGACGAAGGCTTCGGCCGCAACGATTACATCGAGACGAAGCGCCCCCTGGTCGTCGTGACGGCGCCGGGCCCGGGCAGCGGAAAGATGGCGACCTGCCTGTCCCAGCTCTACCATGAGAACAAGCGGGGAATCAAGGCGGGCTACGCGAAGTTCGAGACCTTCCCGATCTGGAACATCCCCCTCAAGCACCCGGTGAACCTGGCCTACGAGGCGGCGACGGCGGATCTCAACGATGTGAACATGATCGATCCGTTCCATCTGGAGGCCTACGGGGAGACGACGGTCAACTACAACCGCGACATCGAGATCTTCCCCGTGCTCTCGGCCATGTTCGAGGCGATCTACGGGGATTCGGTCTACAAGTCGCCGACGGATATGGGCGTCAACATGGCGGGCTACTGCATCGTGGACGATGAGGCCTGCTGCGAGGCGTCCCGGCAGGAGATCATCCGGCGCTACTACCAGGCGCTGGGCAAGGTGGTCTCCGAGGGTGCCGGCGATACGGAAGTGTACAAGATCGAGCTGCTGATGAAGCAGGCGAAGATCACGGTCTCCGACCGTGCCGTGACGGTGGCCGCCAAGCAGAGAGCCCAGGAGACGGGCCTCGAGTCCGCTGCCATCGAGCTGGCGGACGGGACCATCATTACCGCGAAGACCTCCGACCTGCTCGGCGCCTCCGCGGCCCTGCTCCTCAACGCGCTCAAGCGCCTCGCCGGCGTGCCCGACGATGTCCGCCTGATCGCGCCCGAGGCGATCGCCCCCATCCAGGACCTGAAGGTCCGCTACCAGGGGAGCATCAATCCGCGTCTGCACACGGACGAGGTCCTGATCGCCCTGGCCATGTCGTCCATCAGCGACGAGAACGCGCGCCGGTCCATGGACCAGATCCCGAAGCTTCGCG
>CAMOKZ010000181.1 GCA_946618155.1 uncultured Lachnospiraceae bacterium
GAAGAGCACCAGCGCGGATGAGATCAAGAGCCTGAACGAGTACAATGCGGTCACCCTTTACGCCAATGATACCGTAAACGTGCGCAAGGGACCCGGTACAGACGCGGATGTGGTCGGCGGCCTGACAAAGGGCGAGGCGGTCAGCGTGACCGGCGAGACCACCGGATGGTTCCGGGTAAATATCGGCGGAACAGAAGGCTATGTCCGCAAGGACTTCCTGGTCTACAACCAGCCTGCGGCGCAGAGCACGCAGCAGGAGACCACCGCGGACGAGCAGTCAGCCCAGGCCGAGGTCAGCATGCAGACCGATTACGGCACCGCGCAGACGCTCTATGCTTCCGACAACGTCAACATCAGAAGCAAGCCCGGAACGGAGAGCGATGTGACCGGCGGAATCAGCCAGGGCAGCCAGGTGACGGTCATCGGCGAGACGGACAACTGGTTCGTCGTTTCGGTGGACGGCCAGACCGGCTACGTCTCCAAGCAGTACCTGACCAGCGATTACACCGGCCCGGTGCAGACGGGTACGGATACCTCCACGCAGCAGCAGGATCAGCAGGGCGGCACGACGACGCCCTCGACCGAGGCGGCCAAGACGGCGGTGAGCGGCAACATCATCGGCTCCTCCGTCGATACGGTCACCATCGCGGGCGACGACGGCAACACCTATACCGTGTATACCGGCGACGCAAGCGTGACCTCCGTGGACGGCATCTACGACGGCGTCTACGTCTCCATCTCCCTGGACAGCACGCAGGCTGCGGACGACGGAACGCTGTACGCGACAAGCGTAACGGGATATTGATCAGAACCAAAGGAAAATGTGGGCCGCGGTACCGGGAGACCGGCGCCGCGGCTTTTATCTGTCCATTCGGGCAAAGAGGAGAAAAACGGAATGGTAAATCTGCTTGATTCGCACACCCACACCATCGCCAGCGGCCACGCCTACAACACGATCACGGAGATGGTCTCGGCAGCGGCCGCCAAGGGGCTCAAACTCCTGGGCATCACCGAGCACTGCGTCAAAATGCCGGGCACCTGCCCGCTGCTCTACTTCATGAACCTCAAGGTCCTGCCCCGGGAGATGATGGGCATCGAGGTGCTCTACGGCACAGAGCTGAACATCCTCGATTTTGACGGCAAAGTGGACATGAAGCCAAATCTCCTCCGGAAGATGGATGTGACGGTGGCGAGCCTGCACATCGTGTGTATCGATCCGGGCACCATGGCGGAAAACACCAGGGCCACCATCCGGGCGATCGAGAATCCGCTGATCAACATCATCGGGCACCCGGACGACGGGCGTTTTCCCGTAGACTTTGACGAGATCGCGGCGGCGGCAAAGGAGCACCACACGCTTCTCGAACTGAACAACAGCTCCGCGCGGCCGGGAGGCGGACGGGTAAATGCGGCCGAAAATGACCGAATCCTCCTGGAAAAGTGCATGAAGTACGGGACCCACATCATCCTGGACAGCGACGCCCACTGGGCGGATGACATCGGGCGGACGGACATCTCCGGGCCCATCCTGGAGGAGGTCGGCTTCCCCGAAGAGCTGATCGTCAACCGCTCCGTGGAAGAGTACAAGACCTACGTGAACCGGTACCGCCGGGAATAAGCGAAATTACTATTCACGGCCCCGCCCTCCACAGGACATCATGACCAACTCCTTCTTTACAGTAAATATTTAACGTGGTAAAATAGGAGTACAGGAATCAAAGGAGGGCTATGATGGGAAAAAACATTAGGACCAAAGAAGTGGATGAGCTTTTTGACGCGGTTCTTAGTCTGCGCGACAGAGAAGAATGCTACAAGCTGTTTGAGGACGTGTGCACGGTCAATGAACTGCTCTCGCTTTCACAGAGATTCCAGGTGGCCAAGATGCTGACCAAGAAGAAGACGTACCTTGAGATCGCGGAGGCGACAGGCGCGTCCACGGCGACCATCAGCAGGGTGAACCGCTCGCTGATCTACGGCAACGACGGGTACGCCATGGTATTCGAAAGAATTGAGATCTGAGATCTGAAATCTGAGGTGGCAGGAAAGGGATCGTACAGAAAGTTCCCGTTCAGATGCATCCGCACAGAACGCTCCGGCAGCAGCGGCGCTGCCGGAGCTTATTTTTCCCTGCGGTCGATCAGCTGCTCGATCAGCTTCTTTTTGATGTACACATCGTAGGAGAGCAGACCGATCAGCGCGAAATCCTTCAGCGCCGCTTCGTCATTCTCACCGGCGTCGGCGTAGGCGCTGCCGGCAAGGCTGCTGATCGCTTCAAGATCCTGCTTTACCGTGGAAAGGTGCTCGCTCTGGAGGCGGAGCATCTCGCGGTAGAGCCAGGTCATGTCATACTCGTCCTTCGACCGGAAAAAGCGGTCCGTGATGGGCTGCAGGATGCGCTGGATGTCGTCGAAGGACAGGAAATCCTTCAGGTAATAAATAAACAGCAGGACAAGAAGGTGCTCCCTGGAGTACTTCTTCTTTTCCGGCGGGGGCAGGACCTTGTTCTTGGTGTAGTTGTTGATCATGGTCTTGGTCAGGACCTTATCCTTCTCGTGGCGCTTAAAGCCGGCGAGCTGCGCGTCCATGAAGGTCGTGACCTGATCCATGTACAGATCGATGCCCGGGATATCCTCCGGATTCACGGCGCTTCCCTTTGCGAGCAGTTCCTCAAAGAGAGCAAGAATATCGGTCGTTTTCTGAGCCGCCATAACAGAATACCTCGCGCGTATCATGATTTTCTGCTTTACACAGATCTGCCATCATTATATAGTTTTCATTATCGGCAGACAAGTTTTTCTTTTTTCGGAGAGATAAATGACAAGGACAATGGAATTCAAGATGGAGCGCCCTGGGCTGGTAAAACCCGGGGACCGCGTCCATGTGACGGAGGGCGTTCTGCCCTACAGCTGGTACTATACCATCGAGCCGGCCGTGGCCATGTCGGCCAACTACACGCTGCGTGAGCGGCTGAAGGTATTTGACGGGACCGTGACCGAGGTGCGCGAAGACGCGAGCGGATTCACGGTCACAGCACAGTTTGAAGAGCCGGATTAAACCAGCCGGAAACGAAAACGACAGGAGAACTACATGAGTATACTGGAAGGCCTCAACGACAGACAGATGGAGGCGGTGCGCCATTATGAGGGTCCCATGCTGATCCTCGCGGGCGCGGGGTCCGGCAAGACGAGGGTCCTGATCAACCGCATCGCCTGGCTGATGGAGGAAAAACAGGTGAGCCCGTGGAACATCATGGCGATCACCTTTACGAATAAGGCGGCGCAGGAAATGCGCGACCGCGCCGGAAAAATGGTCGGCTTCGGGGCGGAGAGCCTGTGGGTGGCCACGTTCCACAGCACCTGCGTGCGCATCCTGAGGAGATTTGCGGATCACGTCGGGTACGGGACGAACTTCGTCATCTACGACGGGGACGACCAGAAGACCCTGATGAAGGACGTCTGCAAGCGCCTGCAGATCGATACGAAGATGCTGCCGGAGCGGTCCATCCTGGCGGCGATTTCCTCGGCCAAGGACTCCCTGACCGGCCCGGAACAGTACCGGGAGGAGGCGGGCAGTGACTTCCGCCGGCAGAAGATCGCGTCGGCCTACACGGAGTACCAGGCCGCGCTGCGCAAGAACAACGCGATGGACTTCGACGACCTGATCATGAAGACGACAGAGCTCTTTGACGCCAGCCCCGACGTGCTGGCCTGGTATCAGGAGCGCTTCCGCTTCATCATGGTGGACGAGTACCAGGATACGAACACGGCCCAGTTCCGCCTGATCTGGCAGCTGGCCTCGAAATACAAGAACCTCTGCGTGGTGGGCGACGACGACCAGTCGATCTACAAATTCCGGGGAGCCAACATCGGCAACATCCTGAACTTCGAGAAATACTTTCCCGAGGCCCATGTCGTCAGGCTCGAGCAGAACTACCGCTCGACCCAGTCCATTCTGGACGCGGCAAACAGCGTGATCCGCAACAACGAATCCCGCAAGGAAAAGAGCCTCTGGACCGAGAACGGCGAGGGGAAGCGCTGCACATACCTGCACTTCCCGACAGGCTACGACGAGGCGCAGTTTGCCGCCCGCATGATCCGGGAGCGTACCTCGCGCGGGGAAGAGGAGTACGGCGACTTTGCGGTGCTCTACCGAACCAACGCCCAGTCCC
>CAMOKZ010000182.1 GCA_946618155.1 uncultured Lachnospiraceae bacterium
CGCGGTGCGCGAGGAACTTGTTCCCGCGGTGCGCGCGCGACACAAAACGGTAGGTAGTTGGATGTTAGGAAAGATGTTTGTATGCGGTTTTGAAGGTGCGGAGCGCCTAAAAATAGGCTTGACAATTAACATGTGACTTGCTATGATATCTAACGTGAGTTGCGAAGTATACTTGTAGCAAACACGCGGAAGTGGCGGAATTGGCAGACGCGCAGGCTTCAGGTGCCTGTGGTCGTTAAGATCGTGTGGGTTCAAGTCCCATCTTCCGCATTAAAGATTTCTGAGCAATCAGAAATCTTTTTTTTTACAACTTCAGGCCGGTCAGGGAGGACGTGCTATGGCAAGAAGGTATGACAGAAATCCATTGTTTGATGATCAGGATAAAGGCGCCGGGACGCCGAGTATAAAGAAGGTTTTCGCGATCAGTCTGATCGTGGTCCTGGCAGTCGTCGGTGCAGGCGGCGGTCTGATCTACAATTACGGGCACAGCCTTTTCAACATGTCGAACTATGTTGCGGATGAGGATGTGCAGCGTGTCAGCGAACTCCCTGTTGAAGCTGTTGAGACCGTGAGTACGGAGGAACGTCAGGGTATCGTCCTTGATGAAGAGCAGCTCAAGTCCATCCACGACCAGATGAAGGGCGTGACGGTCCAGACGGTGTCTGATGAGCAGGTCTATAACCTTCTGCTTGTCGGCGTCGACCGCAGAGATAAGAGCTGGAACGGCAACTCGGACAGCATGATGCTTGTCTCCATCAATTTTGCCGACTCCCGTGTCAGCGTCGTTTCCCTGATGCGTGATACCTACGTGGATGTTCCCGGCTACGGCTACAATAAGCTGAATGCGGCTTACGCGCTGGGCGGCGGTCCGCTGCTGACCGAGACCATCACGCAGAACTACAAGGTCGATGTTTCCCGCTATGCGGCTGTCGACTTTGAGAACATGATCGACATCATCGATATCCTCGGCGGTGTGGATCTGGAAATGACCGATGCCGAGGTCGAGGTTGCCAACGGCTACATGCTGGATATGTGCAACACCCTGAACATCGACGCTTCCCAGTACATTCTGCCGGGCGGCGGCGTATGGCACTGCAGCGGCGTACAGGCTGTGGCTTACGCGAGAAACCGTTATGTCGGCAACTCCGACTACGCCAGAACCGAGCGTCAGCGCTACGTGATCTCCCAGATCATCGAAGAGATCAAGCGCATGGATGCGGCGCAGCTGGCCGACTTCGTGAAGAACGTTCTTCCGCTCGTCACCCACAACGTGGAGGAGACGGAGATCTGGGATATGGTCACCAGAGCGCCGGAGATCCTGGGTTACAAGTTCGTACAGGATCGTATCCCGTATGACGGACTCTATGAAGTCATCTATGTCAACAGCCAGGATATGCTGGTCCCGCAGTGGGCGACCACAGTCGAGAAGCTGCACAACACGATCTACGGTGACGGCTCCATCAGCGCGAACTACGATAATGAAGAGGGCGTGACTTCCAGCAACGAGTACACCTCTGACTATCCGGGACTGCAGAGCAACCAGGAGGATAAAGAGGACACGGCGAAGAGCGCCGGCTGATGAAATAAGATCTGATGACTGCGGCGGCGGAGATGATCCGTCCGCCGCAGTCTTTCTTTTTGTTCTTGACATTTCCCGCCCGCTCTGTAATGCTGATTAGTAGTCTTAGTGATTCAGGAGGAAGAGATATGATCTGTGTGCAGAACTTCACCAAGCGCTACGGCGACCGTGACGTGGTGAAGAACATCTCGTTTACGGTCAGGGACGGGGCGATCACCGGGTTTATCGGCCAGAACGGCGCAGGCAAATCCACGACGATCAAGGCCATCACCGGCGTGATCAGGCCGACCGCCGGCACGATCACGATCAACGGGATCGATGTGGGAAAAGAACCGCAGAAAGCGAAGGCGCAGTTCGGCTATGTGTCCGACAGTCCGGATCATTTCCTGCGGCTCACCGGCCTGGAATATCTGCATTTTATTGCGGATATCTACGATACGCCGGCAGAGGGCAGGGCAGGCTTTATTGAGGAGTACGGGAAACGGTTCGGCATCTTTGATTCGCTGAATAACCGGATCCTTTCCTATTCTCATGGCATGCGCCAGAAGATCATGATCATGGGCGCGCTGATCCATGACCCCTCGGTGTGGATCCTGGACGAGCCCATGACCGGACTTGATCCCCAGGCCGCGTTTGCGCTCAAACAGATGATGCGCGAACATGCGGATAAGGGCAGATCCGTCTTCTTCTCGACCCACGTGCTCGAGGTCGCGGAAAAGCTCTGCGACGAGATCTGCATCGTCAGGAGCGGGGAACTGCTGTACACGGGGACACTGGATAACCTGAAGGCGACGCATAAGGATTCCGCGTCGCTGGAAAACATCTTTCTTGAGCTGACAGACAGGGAAGAACAAGGCACGGAGAAGTATTTAATATAAGAAGTGTTCAATCATGATGACAAAGACAGGAAGCTTTTCCAAAGTCAGAAAACTGATCCGGGTCCTGAAAAAATGCAGCGGCAAAGCGGTCGTCGGTGATGACGAGGCGCTGATATCGCCGGCCGCAGCGAAGATCCTGGTCTCCTGCATCCTGGCGGCGGTGTTCGCCGCGCTGGCTGTCGGGGCATGGTATATTCAGCCGTTCCTGGACTGGCTGA
This sequence comes from uncultured Lachnospiraceae bacterium, assembly GCA_946618155.1. Taxonomy (GTDB): domain Bacteria; phylum Bacillota; class Clostridia; order Lachnospirales; family Lachnospiraceae; genus CAMOKZ01. Next base: position 2,676 of record CAMOKZ010000182.1, read on the forward strand.
TCGGGCTAAAGAGCCTTTCGCAGTCGCTGATGCTGTTGCTGCTCATTGTGAGCTTTGTGCTCTCGGTCAAGGATCTGGTGACGGTGCTGTACGCCGCTGACGACCTCGAGCAGCTTCTGCCCATGCCGTTTTCGGCGGGACAGATCGTCATGGCGAAGGTCGCCGCCGCAGCCTCGTTTCCGGTCATCCTTTCGCTGATCGTGCTGAACGGGGTCTGCCTGGGCTATGGCATCCGCGCGAAGGCCGGAGCGGCCTTTTTCATCGGGACCGTGCTTTCCAGCGTTCTCGTCCCGGTTACCGGGATCTGTGCCGCGACGCTGCTGGTGGTCATCGTTTTCCGCGTGTTCGGCTTCATCCGCAACCGGGATATCACCGTGGCGCTGGGCGGCATCTTTTCCTTTTTGTTCATGTTCGGCTATATTCTCTTCAGCAACAGGCTGCACCAGGATGATTCGGAGAGGGCGGCGGCAGCTGCCCTGGGGTTCCTCTCTGCTGTTTCCGCGGTATTCCCGAATATTTCCCTGATGAGCAGGTTTATGTTTGAGGGATCCATCCCCGGACTGCTCGGCGCGATCGCCATTCCGGCCCTGCTGTTTGCGCTTGCCCTGCTTGCGGTAAAAGCGTTCTACTTTGATACCGCGCTGGCGATGAGCAGTTCCGGCTCCGGAAACAGGGCTGTCACGCGGGAAGCGCTGGGCGGAAGGAAAAAGAGCAGCGCGCTGCGGGCGCTGACGGGGTATGAGGCGAAGAGCACCAGGAGAAATCCGGCCTACCTGATCTACGGATTTGCCATGAGCCTTCTGTGGCCTCTGCTGGTTATGGTGCCGCTTTTCCTGGGCGAGAACAATTTCTTCAGCGGGACGCCGCTTCCGATGGGGACTGTGCAGACCCTGTTCGGCGCGGTGACGCTGGCCCTGACGGCATCGTGCTTTGCCTGCGGGTTCAGCGTGCTGCCGGGAACCGTGTTTACCCGGGAGGGTGGCAGCTTTGCTGCCATCCGGGCCCTGCCGGTGGATCCGAAGGATTACTGCAGGAGCAAGCGCCGCTTTTCCCTGCTGGTCTGCTCCCTCGGCAGCACGCTCTACGTGCTCATCGCGGGCATTGCGGGCGCCGCGATCGGGGCGATCACCCTCCGGAATCTGTGGCTGGTTCCGGCAGGCGCATCCGTAAGCTTCAGCCTCAATGTGATCCTGGTCGATCTCCTGATGCTGAAAGACTCCCGGAGGCCCAGGCTCACCTGGGACAGCGAAGCGGAGTTTGCCAGAAAGCTCAGCTGGGTCAATATCCTCGCGGTCGTGGCAGGCGTAATGGTGCTGGTGCTGTTTATGCTGACCGGTGCGCTTTCCCCGCTGTTTGCCGAAGCTGTCTTCGCCAGAATAGCCGCAATCGTCTGCGCAGTGGCCGGCGCAGCCGTCCTTGTGCTTGCGCCGGTGATCGATCATTTTGCGGTGGCCAAAGCCGCGAAGAACCTGATGAATGTGGAAGTTTA
>CAMOKZ010000183.1 GCA_946618155.1 uncultured Lachnospiraceae bacterium
TCCTTGACACGGCCGCCGCGGATAAGCACAACGCTGTGCTCCTGCAGGTTGTGGCCTTCGCCCGGGATGTAGCTGGTAACCTCGATGCCGTTGGAAAGACGGACTCTGGCGATCTTTCTGAGCGCGGAGTTCGGCTTCTTCGGGGTCGCGGTCTTTACAGCCGTGCACACGCCTCTCTTCTGCGGGGAAGACAGATCAGTCGCCTTCTTGCGCAGAGAGTTGTAGCCTTTCTGGAGTGCCGGAGCAGTGGACTTGCGAACGGAAGTCTCTCTGCCCTTTCTAACTAACTGGTTAAATGTTGGCATTCTGTATTCACCTCCTGATTTTCTGAGCATTCATCATCCTGTGGTTGCTGCAGTCTTTCTCTTTTTTCCCCGTTTTGTCCCGGAACCGGGGCATCACGCCGGGAAAGATGGGCGCAAAAATACCGCTCACGTATTCGCGCACCATCATATTATACGGATGCCCCCCCATCTTGTCAAGAAAATCATTCATTTGCCTTCAGACTGGACACCATATCGATCTTTTTCAGCTTCCGCGCAAGGTAAAGGGACGAGAATACGGCGATGATCACGGTGCCGGCCACGCCGATCAGGTAGGTGCGCGGCTCGATCATGGCGAAGAAATCGTAATTGTCCCCGATCGCTTCTTTAAATATGTAGTCCGTCATCAGATACCCCAGCGGCAGCCCGAGGATGACGGAGATCACGGTCAGCCACAGGTTCTGCTGCAGGAAAATACTGCGCAGCTTTCCGTAGGTGAAGCCCAGGACTTTCAGCGTGGCAAACTGGTAATTCTTTTCCGACATGGACAGGATGCCCATGTTGTAGATGATGACGAAGCCCAGAATGGCTGAGACCGCGATGAGGATGCCGATCAGGCTGTTCATGATCTCCAGCATGGAATTCATCTGCCCGGCCAGGTCCTGCACCGACATGATGGTGCCGGCGCCGGGCAGCGCCTCCACCCCGGAAAGGTCCTCGTCCGTATACAGGGTATCCGGGCGCCACGAGATCCCGAGGCTTTCCATATATGCCCTCGACATGCTCAGCTGCTGGTTCTGCGGATCGCGGTTGAGCCCCGCGACCGGGCTCTCGTACCAGGTATCCTCCCCGAGGACGCGCCATCTCACTGTATCGCCCGGCTTAACGCCGCTGCGGGCGGCAAGCTTTTCCGTCAGATAGATCCCGTCGTCCTCCGGTTCAAACCAGGAGAGATCGTGTCTGCACAGACGCAGCATCCCGGGCGCGTCATTGACCACGGCAATGTTCGTCTGCTTTTCCCCGCTGCCGTCCTCGAATTCGACCGCCAGCGTCTGGGACGCGGCGTCGCCGCAGGCATCGGTCAGCGCGGCATATTCCTCCTCCGTATACCCCTCCTCCAGATTGATCTGCCAGGCAAAGTGCAGAATGCCGCCGAACTCCCAGTCCAGATAGTTATACAGGGAATCGCGCATGCCCAGTGCCCCGACGATCAGGGTGCAGCTGCCGGCGATGCCGGCGATGGCCATCAGCGTCCTTCCCTTGTTTCTGCGGATATCCCGCAGGTTCCACTTGGCGGAGAAGGGAAGGCGCGCGGACAGACGCCCCGGCGCCCGCGCGGGCGCCTTCACCCTGGGCTGTTCGGCGCGCAGCACCTGGGAGGCAGGCTCCCTCAGGATGCGGCGGCAGGAAAGGTAGGTGACCAGCGTGATCACCGCAAGTATAGCGATGCCGGCGGCAAACACCACCGGTCTGAAGCTGATCCGCGGCTCCGGCACAAGGAACATCTGCATCTGCCTGTCCAGGAAAACGCCGCCCAGCACAAAGCCGCCGATCACGGTGCCCAGGACTACGCCGGCAAGTCCCGTGATAAAACCGAACCCCGCATAGTGGCAGATGATCTTCCCCTGCCTGAAGCCGAGGGCCTTGAGGGTGCCGATAACGGTGCGCTGCTTTTTCACAAAGCGGTTCATCGTCGTCACCACCGACAGGATGGCGATAAACAGGAACATGCCGGAGAAGATGACCGAGTAGGTCCTGCCCTCCTCCACCTCCGACTGGTAGGCGGCCCAGGAGGGCGACACCGTGCGGTCCGTCACGGCAAGGGCCGACGGCACCGCCGTCTCCAGCGCCTTCTTCGTTTCCGTCAGGGCCTCCGTATCCTCCGCGTCAATGATCATCTGCGGGAAGACGATCAGGTCGCTCCGGGAAAGGTCCGGCATCAGGGCGCGCAGGAAGGCCATCTTCTGCTCCGCATCCGCGCTGCCGTCCTTCACCGGACCTGCAAGATCAAGGGCCGCGTCAAGATCGATCTTATCCAGGTCGATCATCTCCTCCTCCGCATCCTCCCCGGATTCTGCGGCATTCTGCAGCGCCTCGAGGGAGCGCAGGTAATCGCCGGCGGACATCCCGGTCAGCTTCGCCAGGGCCCAGCCCGTCCCGATCATGTCGGTCATGCCGAGCAGGCTCTGCATCTCTTCACTCTTGATGACCATATCCGCGGCAAGCTCCTCCGGGAAGGACTTCGCGGACAGGTAGGCAAAGCCGAAATCGTGGTGATCGGTAAAGATCACGCTCGAATCCTTTACCGCGTACACATGGTCCGGCGTGCCGATCAGGCCGTTCACCCGGCAGGCAAAGCTGCATCCGCTGTTGGTGAGGGTGATCTCATCCCCCACCTTTACCCCGAGATTGCGCGCCAGGTAGTAATCCAGCCACAGGCCGTCCCGGTCCGGATCGAAATCCTCCCCCTCAAAGACATAGAAGCGGGAGATCCGGTTCGTCTCAATGAAATTGGTCTCGATGGTCACATTGCCCTCGGGGCGCGCCCAGTTGCACTGGAAAGCCAGCACGCGCTCCGCGTCCTGCACATTGTCCGCCGCTCTCGCCGCCTCAAGGTCGTCCTCCGTGAAGTTCTCCCCCACGAGCCAGAGGTCCTCCAGGTTGTAATCCCTGTAATAGCGGTCCGCGCTGTCCTCCATGCCGTCCATATAGGCGTGCACGCCGGAGAAGGCGAAGGCGGAGATCAGGACCATCAGAAAGATCGTCACGAACTGCGCGGCATTCTGTCGCAGCTCACGAAACAGCTTTTTTCTCAGCATCCTTCTTCTCCTCCCCTTACCAGGCCACCTGGTCGATATCCATCGGGTGCGCGTTCTCCTCCACGCCGGCTATCCTGCCGTTTTTCAGGCGGATGACGACGTCGGCGATATCCGCGATCAGGCTGTTGTGGGTCACGATGATGACCGTGTTGCCCTTCTCGGCGGCGCACTGCTCCTTCAGCAGCTTGAGGATGCGCACGCCCGTCCCGGAATCGAGGGCGCCGGTGGGCTCGTCGCAGAGCAGCAGGGCCGGATTCTTGGCGATCGCCCGGGCGATAGAGACTCTCTGCTGCTCGCCGCCGGAAAGCTGGGCCGGGAACTTGTTCGCATGTTCGGCAAGGCCCACCGCCTCCAGGGCCCTGACCGGATCCACCGGATCCTTCACGATATCCCGGACAAGCTCGACATTCTCCAGCACGGTCAGGGAAGGCAGGATGTTATAGAACTGGAAAATGAAGCCGATGTTCTCCGCCCGGAAATGGCTGAGCTGGTCCTCATTGTACCGGGTGATGTCGCTGCCGCCGATGACCACGCTGCCCGAGGTCGGATTGTCCATCCCGCCGATCAGGTTGAGCAGCGTCGACTTGCCCGCGCCCGAGGGGCCGAGCACGCAGACGAACTTCCCTTTGCTGATATCCAGGGAAACGCCGTCCAGCGCCCTGAAGGTCTTCTCCCCGATCCCGTACTCCTTGACGACATTCTTCAATGAAACAATATTTTCCACAATGTACTCCTTTCACGAACCGCAGACCGGCCGCATGGTTATTGAGATTATCCATCGCTTATTTTAGTTAGCACATGCTAACTTGTCAACCAAAAAAACCGGACCCACTCCAGCGCAGTTTCCTGCGCCGGGAAAAGGTCCGGCATCTCACCGTTATTTCTTTTTCCTTTTGGTAAACAAGCGGGCAAAGGGCATATCCTCGGACAGCTCGTCGGAGGATTCGTCATCCAGTCCGGTATAATCCGGCTCCTGGGGTTCTTCATACACCTGGCCGCGTCCATGCTCCCTGGCGGGCTGGCCGCCGTAGGGGCCGCCGGGCTGCGCCTGGGTCCCGTAGGGAGACTGGCCG
>CAMOKZ010000184.1 GCA_946618155.1 uncultured Lachnospiraceae bacterium
CAGATGGGCTGGGCGGGGATGGGCTTTCTGTATGAAGGCCCCGGCCGGTACCGCGCCGCAGTTCTTGCCCGATTCGTCTCGGATGACTGGGACTACACGGATTTCTTCTGCAGGACCGGACAGATGGTCACGCTGCCGGAGATGGAAGAGTTTCTTCGAAGCGATAGAACAGACGCCCTGGACATCCGGTTCGGCAGGCACGAACAGTTTGCGCCGGATTATCCGATCGCCGGCAATATCCGCCGGGCTTTGGATGATCTTCACGTTCTCTGCGAATCGGACGATCCGGCTGTCCGGGCGGCAGCCTGCGCCTTCTCCGGGATCCTCCGGATGATACCGGAAGAGTGGCCTCAGGAACGCCTGGAATCGGGGTTTTCCTGGGACTGGTGAGGAAACAGGGGTGCTTTTTTCCCCTGCCCCGGGTATAATAGTGATAGAGAAAAGTCGGTACAGAAACGGGAGAAGAGCAGATGAAGATTGTCGTGATCGACGGGCAGGGCGGAAGGCTCGGCGCCCTGTTGATAGAAGGACTGAAAAAGGAAGCATTTGACGCACAGATCTACGCGATCGGCACGAACGGCATCGCCACTGCGGCCATGCTGAAGGCCGGCGCGCACTTTGGCGCCACGGGGGAGAATCCCGTTGTGCGGGCATGCCGGGACGCGGACTATATCCTCGGACCGATCGGCATTATTGCGGCGGACGCCATGCTGGGCGAGATCACGCCGGTCATGGCGGCAGCAGTGGGCAGCAGCAGCGCGGTCAAGCTGCTTCTCCCTGTCGAGCACTGTGACATTCTGGTCGCAGGGATCCGGAAAATGTCCATGGGGGATCTTGTCCGGGAGGCGCTGGAAAGCCTGAAAAACCAGCTGGAGTGAATGCGCAGCGCGGAATGCAGGGGGTTCACGATGAAAACACTGATTGAACTGTATGATGACCGTCCGATCGAAAATGTGCTCGGCACGGAGATGTTCAGACCGCAGGAGACGGTCCTGCTCTGCCCGCCGGAGATCGAGTCGACGAAGACGCTTAAACGCTCTCTGGAAGAGTATTTCCGCTATCGGGGATGCAAGGTGAAGCTGACCCTGGTGCCGGTGAGCCTTCTGGACGCGGCCAAGGTGGAAAAACGGCTCCGGGAGATCCTGGAAACGCGGGAGGACTGCGCGATCGACATTTCCGGAGGAACGGACGCAGCCCTGTTTGCGGCCGGCGCGGTGAGCCGGGATACCGGCGCCGCGGTCTATACCTACAGCCGGAAAAAGAACGCCTTTTTCGAGATCAGAAACGCTCCCTTCGCCAGGGATGTCCCCTGCACGGTCACACTGGACGCAAGGTCCTGCTTCCTGATGGCGGGCGGCAGGCTGCTTGAGGGAAGAAGCGCCGGCGTGCGGCTGGAAGAGCGGACAGGCCAGATCGACGCCCTGTTCAGGGTATACAGAAGACACCGGAGAGGATGGCGGACCCAGATCCAGTATCTGCAGCAGATCTCCTCCTCGGAGCACGGCATCCTGACCGCCCGGGGCGACCTGACGCTGCGGGCAGACCGCAGCCTGGTGACTGCCGACGCAGACCTTCTGTGGGCGCTGAAGGAGGAAGGCCTGATCCGGGATCTTGAGATCGCCGGCGGGGAGGTCGCCTTTACCTTCCCGGATGAGGCCGTGCGCTTCTGGCTGCGGGATATCGGTTCGGTTCTGGAGCTTAAGGTCTACCGGGACTGCATGGAGGCGGGCTGCTTCGATGATGTGGTCCTGAGCGCCGTGGTCAACTGGGAAGGCGGCCAGACGCAGCGCAATGCTGTGACCAACGAGATCGACGTGATGGCCGTCCGCGGCATCCGTCCCCTCTTTATCAGCTGCAAGACCAGCGAGATCAAGACCGAGGCGCTCAACGAGCTTGCCATCCTGCGCGACCGGTTCGGCGGAAAAGGATCCCGCGCGATGATCGTCACCTCCTCAAATCCGTCAAAGAGCCGGGCGCTGATGCGCATGCGCGCCGACGAGCTGGGTATAGAAGTGGTGGAATGGGATGACCTGACGAAAGACCGTCTGGTGGAAAGACTGAAAAACGAAGGCAAGGTGCTGTGACAGCGGCGCTTTTGCCGGAGAAAAATGGATATTGTATTGGGAGAAAGCCCGGGCGCAGATCGTGAAGCGCCCGGGCTTGACTTTTCCTTCCTCGGTAGTATAATTCTTCCCATATGCCAATAGTTCACACTGTGAAATGTTTCCGGGTGAAATTAATGGCAGGAAGAGGAGTGAAGATGCCAAAAAGCAGGTATGAGCAATTCTTTGCGATCGCGTTCAGGAGGATGAAGAATATCCGGTTCTGCGAGCTTATTCCTGACCTGACGCAGGGGGAGCTGTTCCTCCTGGGGGCCATTGCAGGCGCCGGGAGAGGGGACCGGGCAGAGGAAGACGCCGGCTGTGCTGAGGCAGCGGAAAGCCCCGCCGACCACAGTTCCTGCAGCGCGATGAAGGTCTCTGACCTTTGCGCCGTGTGCGGGATGAAGCCGAGCGCGGCCTCGCGCCTTCTGAACTCGCTGGAGGAGAAGGGGCTGATCAAGCGGTCGCTGCGCAAGGGGGACCGGAGGATCACCGATGTGCGGCTTACGGAAAAGGGCGTCGAGACCAGCAAAAGTAACCGCCGGATCATCCACGAGTTCTGGAGCGAAGTGTTTGAGGCGGTTTCGCCGGAGGAGCTGGACACGCTGATCGAGCTGTGGGGCAGGATACTGGACAGCATCGACGACGTGTACCGGCGTCGGACACAGACAGCAGAAGAAGGGAGCAGAGCTGACCAATGAAGAATATACTGCGGTTTATGAAAGGGTCACGGAAGATCGTGATCGTCATTCTCCTGCTGCTTGTGGCGCAGGCGTGGTGCGATCTTTCCCTTCCGGACCTGACCAGCAAGGTCCTGAATATCGGCCTTCAGCAGGGCGGCATTGAGGACGCTGTCCCGGATACCATCCGGGCGGAAAGCCTTGAGGATCTGGAGCTGTTTGTTCCGGATGAGGATATCGAGACGATAGAAAAGGCCTACGGGGAGGCGGACGAGAACGGCGTGCGCCATCTTCTTGCAGAAGCCGACCGGGAGGAGCTTAACGCACTGCTTCTCCAGCCGGAGAGCATCCTCTACGGAATGGCCAATGCGGCCAGCTTTTCCATGGATGGCGGGGCGGCCGGGGCAGATACAGACGAGTCCGCCCAGGGCGAGACGGAGGCCGGCGTGACGGCCCAGAACGCCGCCGTCGAGGGAACGGATGAGGCGGCCGGTGCTGCCGGTGCCGCCGCGGCTTCCCTGATCACCCCCGACAACATCCGCCTGGCGTTGAAGCTTGGCATGATGACGAAGGATGAGCTGCTGGAGCGGGCTCAGGAGATGCTCGGGGAGTCCGGAGCGCTCAGCGATACTTATTTAAAGCAGGTCGCGGTGCGCTTTGTCTCCGACGAGTACGCCGCCCAGGGCGTGGATCTTGACGCGCTGCGCAGCCGGTATCTGTACATTTCCGGCGCGAAGATGCTGCTGATGACGGTCCTGATGTCGGCCATCGCCATCCTGATCGGCCTCCTGGCCGCCCGCGTTTCCGCGCGCACGGCTTTTAAGCTGCGCGGCCAGCTCTATGAGAAGGTGATGCGCTTCGGCAGCGCGGAGATGGAGAGCTTTTCCTCCGCCTCCCTGATCACGAGGGCGACGAACGACGTGCAGCAGGTGCAGATGGTCATCGTGATCTTCCTGCGGATGGTGCTCTACGCGCCTGTCCTGGCGGCTTTCGGTATTTTCCGCGTGACGCAGTACCATGCGGGGATGGGCTGGATCATCGTGCTGGCTGTGGTCATCCTGTGCGCCTGCATCGGTATCCTCATGGGGTTTGCCATGCCGAAATTCCGCATCATGCAGCAGCTGGTCGACCGCCTGAACCTGGTCTCCAGGGAGCTGCTCACCGGCATCATGCCCATCCGCGCTTTCCACCGGGAGGAGCACGAGGAGGAGCGTTTCGGGAAGGCCAACGATGACCTGTACCGGACGCAGCTGTTTACGAACCGGACCATGAGCCTGATGATGCCGGTGATGATGCTGATCATGAACGGCATCTCCGTGCTGATCGTCTGGGTCGGCGCGCACCGGGTCGACCTCG
>CAMOKZ010000185.1 GCA_946618155.1 uncultured Lachnospiraceae bacterium
ATAGGGCTTTCGGAAGCGGGCAGTTTTCTATTGACATCCGATACAGTTTGGTCTAAGATATTACAGTATGTTTGCATTGAAACGTCCGTGTCCGATTTTGATGAAACAGCCTTATAGTAAACTATAACAAGTCTGGAGGTGTACAGGTTGGCAAATATTAAGTCTGCAAAGAAGAGAATCCTTGTTTCCAAGACAAGGAACGAGCGCAACAAGGCTATCAAGTCCGCAGTCAAGACCGCGATCAAGAAGGTCGACGCTGCTGTCGCCGCGGGTGACAAGGAAGCTGCAGCGGCTGCTCTGCTTGCCGCGACTTCGAAGATCGACAAGGCCGCGACCAAGGGTGTCTATCATAAGAACACCGCGTCCCGCAAGATCTCCCGCATGACGAAAGCCGTTAACGGCATTGCGTGATCTTTCCTGTATAAGATAAAAAAACGACCCGTCGGAGAGTCCTTCCTCCGACAGGTCGTATTTTTTTACCTTCCTCTGCTGCTGATCTGCACGATCAGCGTCTCGACCCCGATCTGGTCTTTCATCCTCCCGGTCTTTGCCGCCTCCTCGGTCCTGGCACAGGCGGCGAGCACGCGCCGCAGCGCTTCGGGTGAGAAGGGCTCCGCCCTTCCCAGGATGCCCCGGACCTGCCAGTCCTGCCGGCCCATCTTTTTGGCGATCACATCCAGGCTGCAGCCCTGCGCGCGCAGGTCCTTTGCCTGGAGCATAAACCGGAATTCTCTCTGGAGATTATACAGGATCACGAGCGGTTTCATCTGGAGCTGCTCAAGTCCGTGATAGAGGTGAAGCGCCCGCCTGCTGTCGCCCGACGCGATGGCCCGGATCATGGCAAAGAGCTCATCCTGAGGCGGGACCGTGCAGACTGCCTCCACATCGGCCAGATGGATTCCATCCTTTCCCATGCAGAAGGCGCACAGCTTCTCCATCTCCTGCCGTGCCGCGGCCATATCGCCCTGGGATGCCAGGGCAAGCCGTTCCACGGCGTCCCGGGTGATCCCCATGCCGCGCTTTTTCAGCCAGCCGGCCATCCAGGTCTTCAGCTCCTCGGGCTTCAGCCGCCGGCATTCCTCTATCCGGCCTGCCTTTTCGACAGCCTTGTAGAGCTTCTGCCTGCGGTCCGCCTCCGTCTCTGAAAACAGGAGGACCGTCTCTTCGGGAATCCGGGAAATATACGCCGCAAGCTGGTCGCAGGCATGCCGGAAAAACCCGGTATCCTCCAGGATAACGAGCCTTCTCGGCGCCAGGAAGGGCACCGTATCGGCCGAGGCGATGACCTCAAGCGGATCGGTATCCTCTCCCCGGAAGACCTGCACATTGATCGTATCGTCCTGCGGGACAACGGCCCCGCGGATGCGGTCGCGGTAATACTGCCGCAGATACCGCTCTTCTCCCACGAGCAGGTAGACCGGGGCGATGCGTCCGCTCCCGAGCTCCTGCTCCAGTCTGCTGCGTTTTTCCTTCATCTCGCTGCTCCGGATCCTGTCTCGCCGCTTACGGCTGCTTGGGCATGATCACGGCCGCGGCCAGATACACAAAGAGGCCGGAGCCGCCGAGCGCGCTGAACAGGACGAACCCCAGCCGCACGAGCGTCGCATCGATGTGGAAGTACTCCGCGAGCCCTCCGCACACGCCGCAGATCATTTTGTTGTCCTCAGACCTGTACAGTTTTCCGTCCATTTTCCGCTCCTTTCCGATCAGGATCTTTTTTCTGGTTCTTTTATTCTGCTTCCCGCAGGGTGGAGGAATCCACCAGGATCGTGTAGTCGATCTCATGCGGGGTGCTCATGGCCACCGTATCCGCCGTCACCGGCATCTGCACATCCATCCCGGAGAGCGGGATGAGGAAGGTGGAATTGCCTTCCGTATTCACCGGATCGTAGCGCTCGCCGTCCACCAGCATGTAATCATAATTTGCGCTGCTCATCACCACCTGCAGCGTCATCTCCCCGTTCTCCACGGTGATCTCTGCCGGCGATTCGATCGACGCCCTGCCGCTGCCGCCAAGAAGCTGCGCGTCCGCAAGGTAGGCGCCGTCCGCGAGGGAAAGATCCTGCGCGGTCACCGCCGTATCCGTCAGGAACGCGTCCATGGGCAGCGAAGAAGAGAGGAAGACCAGTGTGCGGTCATACCACTGCTCCTTCTTTTTGCTGAAGGCCGCGCAGTCGGTCCCGGCGTCAAGCGCCTCCACGGGGACGGTAAAGACATTGTGTCCCTCCGCGTCCTCCCCGGCCGGGATCAGGTCCTCGTCGGCCGCCGCGGCAGCCTCCTCCCCTGTTCCCATGTAGACGTAGGCGTAGCCGCTGCCGCCCATCGTCATCTCCGCGCTCATCTCCCCGTTTTCCACGGTCAGCGTGCAGGAGGTGATCTTAAACATGGACGAGCTCGACTCCACGTTCACTTCGTAAACGCCGTCCTTAAGGTCGGATGCCGGCACCGGCACCATCCAGTCCTCTACGACCTTCTCCGTTCCGGCAGTCTCTTCTTTTGCCGCTACCTTGCTGTGATCAGACAGCGCCGCGGTCTCTTCCTCCACCGCGGTCTCGCCGGCGAAGGCGCTCCCGCCAAGAAGGAGGAAAGCCGCCAGCAGAAGGGCGCTTTTCGCGCTCAGTTTTCTGACCCGGCTCATCCGATCGCTTCCAGTGCCTTCGCGGCGTAGAGGGCCCGGATGTCCTCAAGCTCGCCCAGGCCGCGCAGGATGCAGGTCACCTCGTAGCCTTCGGCGGTAAGGATGCTCTTCCAGCTGTCCTCCTCATCGCCCGCCATGTCGTTGTTGGCGTGATCGCCGGCGACGACCATCAGCGGCTCAAGGACGACCTTCGTATAGCCCTTACCCTCGATGGCGGCAAGTACATCGTCAAGGGAGGGCTCTGCCTCGACCGTGCCGATGTAATAATTCTCAAATCCCTGGGCAGCCAGCATCTCCTGGAACTTCGCGTAGACGCCGTTGGATTCGGCCTCCGTGCCGTGCCCCATGAAGACGATCGCGGTCTCGCCGTCGTCATATTCGGCGGTCGCCGCGGTGATCGCGCTGATCACTGCCGCAAAGTCCTCATCCGTATCCAGCAGGTTCTTCCCCAGGCTGATGCGCTCGAAGGCGTCGGCGTACTCGGCCAGGGTAGCGGAAAGCTCCTCGTATTCATAGCCGCTCATCAGGTGGGTCGGCTGCACGACCAGCTCTTTCACGCCGTTCTCGATGGCGCGGTCCAGAGCCTGCTCCACGTTGTCGATCTGCTCGCCGTCGCGGGATGCGACGTGATCAATGATGATCTGCGAGGTGAAGGCGCGGCGGACAGCCCAGTCCGGCGCCGCCTCTTCGATCGCGCTCTCGATCGCGCCGATCGTGGCAACGCGGCTGTCATTGAAGCTGGTGCCGAAGCTGACGACCAGCAGTTCTTTCTCCCCGATTCCGTCCGCATTGCGCGGATCGTCCTTTGACGCGTCGCCCGTGTAGGCCTCGGTCTCCTCCTCTACGGCTTCCTCCGCAAAAACGGGGGCGCAGGTCAGGCTCGCAAGGGCGCCCGCAAGCGCCGCCGCTGCCAGCAGGGCGGTCAATCTGTTTTTCTTCATTCTTTTTTCCTCCTTTTTTGTACAACCAGTTACTCGTGGTCCGAACGTCTCCTCCCTGACATCGCGCGCTGCCGGCAGGGCGTCCCTGTACCGCGGCAGGCAGGTTTCCTGACTTGCGGATCGTCGCGCCGGCGCTGCCTTCCCGGTCTCCCAGTGACATCTTCGCGCCACGCTCCCCGCTTACAGTGACGAGTTCGCGCAGGATTTTCACCTGCTTCCCTTTTCCGCGCTTTCTTTTGCGCGGCACCTGTCGCGTTCTGCAGTGTCTGCGCTTTGCCGCAGACGCTGCCTGACCACCGCCGGAACGCCCGGTTCCGGCGGGGCCGCGGCTGTTCGCCGTGTAATAAAATGTTACTATTCACGGCGCCGCCCCCGCATGCCACAGACCGGCCGTGAATAGTAACACTAAAATACCACATTTTGCCTGTATATACAAGCAAGGC
>CAMOKZ010000186.1 GCA_946618155.1 uncultured Lachnospiraceae bacterium
TACCGGAAAAAGATCATATTATTTGCCCTGCCGATTTTTATCGGCGCGCTTTTTCAGCAGCTCTACAACACGGTGGACTCGCTGATCGTGGGCAATTACCTGGGGCCGGACGCCCTGGCGGCGGTGGGATCCACCGGCGTACTGACCTATTTGCTGGTCGGGTTTTATGTGGGGTTTTCCAACGGCGCCGGCGTGATCACGGCGCACTTTATCGGGGCGGGCCGGGATGAACTGACGGAGCGGTCCGTACACACTTCCGTGGCGGTCGGCATCGTCTTCGGCATCCTGATGACAGCGGCCGGGGTCCTGGGCACGCCCTTCCTGCTGCGCATGATGGGCACGCCGCAGAACGTGTTCGGACAGGCAAGGCTCTATCTGCAGGTCTACTTCGGCGGCGCGTTTTTTATCGCGATGTACAATATGCTGGTCGGCATCCTGCAGGCCGCCGGCGACAGCCGCCATCCCCTCATCTACCTGGTGATCAGTTCCCTGACGAATATCGTGCTTGATCTGCTGTTTGTCGCCGGGCTGGGCATGGGCGTCGAAGGCGCGGCCCTGGCGACGGTTCTGTCCGAGATGCTGAGCGTCATCCTGTGCCTCATCCGCCTTCTGCGGGTGAAGGGGCCATACCGTTTAAACCTCCGGCGCATCCGTTTTGACCGCTGGTGCACGGGGCAGATCCTGCGGCAGGGTTTTCCCGCCGCCCTGCAGGCGGTGGTGATCGACCTGGGGAATCTCCTCATCCAGTCCTACATCAATTCCTTCGGCGCCTCGGCCATGGCCGGCATCGGCGCCTACACGAAGGTCGAGGGCTTCTGCTTCCTGCCGGTCACGGCCTTTTCCATCGCGGTGACGACCTTTGTCAGCCAGAACCTCGGGGCAGGAAAGACAGACCGGGTGAAAAAAGGGATCAGGTTTTCCCTGCTCTGCTCCCTGCTGCTGATCGAGGCGGTGGGCATCGCCATGTTCCTGTTAGCGCCGCAGCTGATCGGCGCGTTCAGCCGCGATCCGGAGGTCATTGCCTTCGGCGTGGGCCGGGCGAGGGTATGCGGCTTTTTCTACGGCCTGCTGGGCTTCTCCCATGTGGCCTCCGCCGTGATGCGCGGCCTGGAAAAACCCGCCATGCCGGCGGCCATCATGCTGGTCTGCTGGTGCGCGGTGCGCGTGGGCGCCGTCCTGATCCTGGGACCCATCCTGCGCTCCATCGCCCTTTCCTACTGGCTCTACCCCGTCACCTGGACCTTAAGCTCGATATGCTTTATCGTGCTGCTGAAGCGCGCGCTCGGCGGCAGACTTCTGGATGCGGGAACCGCCGCAGTCTAGGCCGGACGGCGGATGCCGGCGGTGCGCGGACGGAACGGTATACGGAAAAACAGAATACAGACAGAACAGGAAAAAGAGAGACGGTTAGCCGCCTCTCTTTTCTTTACGGAAAGAGGGGAAACTGATACAATAGTAGAAGCTTATTATCGCAGGAAAAGGAGTGGAAAACCATGAATGATCTTTTCTATGAACAGCTGACCCCGGGCAGGCCGAGGCTGCCGAAGATTCTGTATATCCTGCTGATCGCACTGGCAGCGGCGATCGGCGTCTTCCTGACCCTGGGCGTGAGTCTGTTCGGCATCATCTTCGCCATGGGCCTGATCTGGCTGCTGAACCGCTTTGTGCGGCCCTACACCAGCGTCGAGTATGAGTACTGCCTGACCAACGCCAACCTGACGGTGGACGCGATCTACGGAAAGGAAAAGCGCGCCTCGCTGACGAACATCAATCTGCGCGAGGCAGGCAGCGTCAACAAGGGCAGACCCGGCTCCGTGCAGGGTTATGAGAAGGTCTTTGACTGCGTCAGCCCGGAGGCGGATCCCTCCACGGTATGCAACGTGGTCTACAACGAAGGCGGAAAGCGCTATCTGCTGCTGTTTACGCCGGATGAGCAGATGATGTCGCTGCTCCGGCGCGTTGTGCCGGTGCGGTGAGAAAGGAGAGTTCATGCGGTATCCATCTTATCTGATACAGGGACAGACACTCGGGTTTCCCGCCCCGTCCTTCGGCTGCAGCGAGGAGCCCTACAAGAGCGCGTTCGTTAACGCGCTGGAAGTCTTTAAGGCGAAGGGGTTTGGCGTAAAGCCGGGTCCGAACGCATTTTCCGGCGCAGGCATCGGAATCAGCAATACCCCGCAGGCCTGCGGCCGCGAGCTGACCGACATGATGCTTGATCCCGCGGTGGACGCGGTGATCTCCTGCGGCGGCGGCGAGCTGATGTGCGAGATCCTGGACCATGTGGATTTTGCGGCGATCGCGAAGGCGGACCCGAAGTGGTACATGGGCTATTCCGACAACACAAATTTTACCTTCCTGCTGGCCACCCTGTGCGATACGGCCTCCATCTACGCCCCCTGCGCCCCTGCCTTCGGCATGGAACCCTGGCATCCGGCCGTCGGGGACGCTTTTGACCTGCTGCAGGGGAAGAAGCTGTCCGTGGGCAATTACCCGCGGTATCAGCTGGAGAGCTTAAAAGACGAAGAAAATCCCCTGGTGCCCTACAATGACACCGAGGAGAGCAGGATCCGCGCCTGGCTTCCGGGCAGGGGACTTCTGGATGCGGAGACGGCCATCCCGGAGACGGTCCTGGAGGGACGTCTGCTGGGCGGCTGCATCGACATTCTGGTCAACCTGACAGGCACATGCTTTGACAAGACGGCGCAGTTTGCCGAACGCTACCGCGGCGACGGCGTCATCTGGTTCCTGGAGGCCTGCGACCTCACCGTATTCTCCATCCGCCGGGCGATGTGGCACATGGACCACGCCGGCTGGTTCCGGAACGTGAAGGGTTTCCTGATCGGCCGTCCCCTCTGCATGGGGCAGGAGATCATGGGCCTTGACCAGTACAGGGCGGTCACGGACATCCTCGGCAAATACAATGTGCCCATCCTGATGGATCTGGACATCGGGCACCTGCCGCCGATGATGCCGGTCATGTCGGGAGGCACTGCGAAGATCACGATGAAAGAGCAGTCGCTTTCCGTCAACTATACCTGCAGATAGGACCTAGCGACAGAATTGCTTGTTGAAAAACACAGGGATATTTTATAAAATAGGAATGATTATGGGCTAAACCTACAATGGTCCGGCCCGGGATCGTGGAAAGGAAACCAGACCTATGTCTACAAAAAAGGTGAATGCCGACGAGTTCGGCGGGAGGCTCCGGGAGCGCTTCGATGAAATGAAATGGCTCCACGGGGAGCTCTACCACGGTGACGAGGAGGCGTTCGCGGCCTTCTGCACCATGCTCCGGCGCTGCTATGACGAGCGGAGCGAAACGCTGAAAGCCCGCGACCGCGAGCGGATCGCGCATCCGGACTGGTACCGCGGCAGCGATATTCTCGGCATGCTCATGTACGCGGACAATTTTGCCGGCACGCTGGAGGGCGTCCGCAGCCACCTTGACTATGTCCGGGAGTGCGGCGTGAATTACCTGCATCTGATGCCGCTGCTGGTCAGCCCGGAGGGGAGAAGCGACGGCGGGTACGCCGTGGCGGATTTCCGGAAGGTACAGCCGGCCCTTGGAACGATGGAGGACCTGGCCCGTCTCGCCGGCGACTGCCATGACATGGGCATGAGCGTGTGCGTGGACTTTGTGATGAACCACACGAGCGAGGACCACGAGTGGGCCGTGCGCGCCAGAGCGGGGGAAGAGGAATACCAGGACCGGTATTTCTTCTACGACGACTGGACCATTCCGGAGCAGTTCGAGCAGACGGTTCCGCAGGTCTTTCCCACGACCGCGCCGGGGAACTTCACCTGGTGCGAGGAGGCCGGGAAGGTCGTCATGACGACCTTCTACCCCTATCAGTGGGACCTGAACTACGCGAACCCGGTCGTCCTCACGGACATGACAGAGAACATGCTGTTCCTGTGCAACCAGGGCGTGGATGTCATCCGGCTGGATGCGGTCCCCTACATCTGGAAGGAGCTCGGCACCAACTGCCGCAACCTTCCCCAGGTGCACA
>CAMOKZ010000187.1 GCA_946618155.1 uncultured Lachnospiraceae bacterium
AGTGGTGCTATAAGGAGGTCAAGCAGGTATGAAAAAAGTCGGCAGAGTCATCACGATCATCCTGGTCGTCGCCATTGTGGTCGGAACGATCTGCGCCGGTGTCGGCACCCTGACGGGGGCGGATATCGGCCGCGTCACCGCGGTGCTCGAAAACCGGGTGGAGGCCAAATTCAACGTCGATCCCCAGGCCTTTGTCCACGTCTGGATCCCCGAGGTCGTACAGGCCTTCCGCCAGGCGCTGGCATAACGCGGCGGGATGCGGCGTCCGCGTCCGGCTCGCAAGCCGCAGCAAGCAAAAAACCGAATCAACGGAAGACGGCCTGCATGGCTTATGCAGGCCGTCTTCCGTTGTGTGCGCTCTCATACGATCCCACAATGGAAATCGCAGGGTCTTTCCGACAGGATCCGTGCCATACTGCGTTGGAGACCTTGACCAAATATCTCCACAGGGAATCGTATCAGGTCAGCCGACGCAGGGCGTCCGGATTGTTCCGGGTGATCCTGCCGAGCGCGGCGCAGCTCTCCTTCTCGCCGCAGGCGCCGCAGGTCTCAACGCCCCTGCCCAAGGCGCACTGCCGGATGGGGCAGAGCGCCTCGCAGTAGGGCGTTTTTACCCCGTCGATCCGGCAGCCGACGCAGTGGATCATCTCCGGCGTGATCTCGGCGCCGTTGAGCGCAGACCAGAGCGCCGCGACCCTGGCGCGCAGCGCGTCGTCATCGGTGATCGTAGCCAGGCGGGCTTCACAGCTTTCACAGTCCAGCCCGCAGTATGCAATGTACGGATTCACTTCTGCCTCCCCTCTCCGAGCCTGAAGGTTCGGATCGCGTCCCACTCCCGGTTCTCACACCAGTACACCGTCCGCTCCCCCACGTCGAACACCATGGAGACGACCGTGGGGCAGACCTCCTGCGCCACGGCGCGCAGCACCGCAAAGCAGTCCGGCACGCCGAAATCGTCCGGGCCGCCGCGCAGCATGGCCTCCGCCCTGTGGTACCTGTCCCAGCCCATCCAGGGGTGCTTCTCCGCGTCCTGCTTGAAGGGGGAGAAGTTGGTCAGGATCCGGTAGTCCGGCTTTTCGTAATACCGCAGGCCCTGGCCCGGGATAAGGTGCAGCACGTTCCCCGCCGCGTCGGACAGGGCCCCCATGAAGGTCAGCCCGGGTTCACTGAATACGGGGCGGTTTTCCGCGATGTCCCGGATCTCCTGCAGGGTCTTTTTCTGCATCAGCAGATCGATGTCCAGAAGGATGATATTCTCGCCGGGCCCGTTGGGGTCGCTTCGCGGATCATAGGGCCAGCAGGTGGGCATGCCCACGAAATCGCCCCTGGCGTTGGCCCCGAACAGCGGAAGCCAGCCCTCCTTCTCGTCGTTGATCTCGATGTAAACGCCCTCCACCGTCGGGCGTACCCGGTATTCCATATCCAGAATGTCAAGATTCCACCCGATGATGGTCTTCTTCCGGTTTACCGCAATGCTTGTGCACATGTTTTTTCCTCTCCTCCCGGGACGCTCACGCCGGATCCACGGCCTCCGCCTCCGATGCCCGGTATTGATCCAGCAGCTTCTTTCCGAGGACGAGATACGCAAGTCCTCCGAGAAACGCAACGATCTCCACGACCGCGACCGGCGGCGTCCCCTGGAACTGGTACAGGGCCGCCGGGGCGTCGACCAGGGCATGCAGGAGGATCGCGAGGGGATAGAGCCAAAGCCTGCCCCGCTGCCGCGCGGCCACGAACACGATCATGGACAGCCCGATATGCATCATCATCGCGGAGACGCGCTCCAGCATCGCCACGCCCGCCGCAGGGAAGCGGATCGCCTCCGCCGCGGCCAGCATCTGCGCCGTCACCCCGCTGCCGAGGGATACGCCCAGTTGTGCCAGCAGGATCAGGGCGTAGTTGATCCCCACGAGCAGCCAGACCTCGATCCCGCCGTGGCCGATGCCGTAGGCGACCGCACAGGCGCTCTCCCGCTGTCTGCGCAGCAGCAGCCTGTAGGCGAAGAGCCGGCCCGTCTCTTCAAACAGCCCGGCCGCCAGGGACGCATACAGCACATTTGCCGCCGGGGAGCCGAGGAGGAAGCGCGAGACCCGGTTGTCCCCCTGCAGACAGTAGGCGTGCAGCAGGCTCTCCAGCAGCATGGCGAAGACAATAAAGCACAGCGCGCCCGTGAAGAAGCACAGGAGCTTTGCCCCGCTCCGTCTCTTCCACCAGACGAGCAGCACGATCGGCAGCGCGGTGAAAAACAGAAAGGCCGTCAGAACGGCGGCGTTGATTTTCATAGTTTATCCTCCTCTCTTCCCGGGGCGCTCACTCGTCCCCAGCGGGGCCGTTCCCGCCGTCGCCGCCCGTCGTCCGGGCGGCTGCGAACGTCCCGATAAAGTGCCGGCTGAACGCCTCGATCTGCGCCAGGGCGTCCGCCGTTTTCTCCGGCTCCCGGTCGCACAGGCGGATGAGCGCGGAGATCGGCGCAGTGTATGCGAAGGCGAGCATCGCCGGATCGTCCCGGCGGAGCAGGCCCCTGTCCATCATGCGGGCAAAGAGCTGCCCGAACATGTCCGTGAGCCCCGTCAGGAAGTGGCGCGTCGCAAGTTCCCGCGCGCGCGCGTCTCGAAACTGTTCGATCGTCAGCAGTTTCCGCACCTTGACGATCTTCTCGTCGCGGATCGTGAGCTCCGCCAGGCGCATCGTCATCCCGACCAGCGCCTCCGGCGACGCCGGCACGGGCGGAAGATGCTCCGGCGAGCCGAAGCGCGCCGCGTAGTAAGCGATCATCTCGTCGAGCAGGGCGTTCCAGATCTCCTCCTTGCTCGAAAAATGGCGGTACATCGACGACTTGCCCATCCCGAGAGACGCCGCCAGCTCGCGGATGTTCGTGCCCGCGTAGCCCTTTTGGGAAAACATCTCCAGCGCCGCCGCCAGGATCCTCTCTTTCGTATCCTTCGCCATGGGAACACCTCCGGCAAAATGCGACCGTTCGGTCGCTTTTATCATAACGAACGATCGGTCGCATGTCAAGGGCTTTTTTTCCCGCGCCATCCCGCGCGCCCGGGGAACAGTACGAACCGCGGGTCAACTCCCGCGGCAGGAAAAGCAGTCCAATCAAGCGGACTGCTTTTTGTGCGGCCATGCGAGCCTGTACAGATTATGGGACATCCCGTGTGCGATAATGGGCTCAGAAAGCAGGAAGGAAGCGCGAAACAGGGTTTCGCACCGGAACGATCAAAGGAGGTCAAAACCATGGGAGCCTATTACAACAACATGACGCCGTCGCGGCTGCGCGATCTGCTCGACGAGCTGGAGGAGCGGCTTTTCGATCTGGAGCAGGAGGAGCCGGAGGCCTACGGCAAGCGCCTGGAGATGGAAAACCTCATCAACAACATCTGTGAGCTCATCCACCTCAAGGAGCGCGCCCTAATACTGTTATCTGCTTGAATCCTTTAAGCAGATAGGCCGCGGTTCCCGCGGCATTTTCAGCGCGAAAACGCTGAAAATACGTCTCATACAGAACCTCTGCGCACCTTGCGGTGCTATAAAAACCTTTAATCGCTTAAAGGTTTTTATGAGGTTCTAGTATCAGCCTGGGCGCGTGAACGCCGCCCGGCGGGAAAGCTATCAGTACAGCTTATGGAAATTATTAAAATTAGATACTTTACTTATGCCGCCTGAGACAGTATAATTCTCTTGTCAGTCAAAAAAACATGCCGTTTCGGCAAAGGAGAAATCCGTTTATGAGAACCATCGGAACTGTTGTGCGCGGCGTGCGCGCCCCCATCATCCGCCAGGGCGACGATATTGCGAAGGTCGCCGCCGATTCCGTCATCGAGGCCTGGAAGGAGGCCGGCATCACCCCCTGCGACCGCGACATCGTGGCCGTGACCGAGTCCGTCGTGGCCCGCGCCCAGGGCAACTACGCCACCGTCGACCAGATTGCCAAAGACGTCCGCCAGAAGACCGGCGGCGGAACCGTCGG
>CAMOKZ010000188.1 GCA_946618155.1 uncultured Lachnospiraceae bacterium
TCCAGGTGACCGTGACCAACACCGGCGATGTGGCCGGCAAGGACGTTGTGGAAGTATACTTCACGCCGCCCTACACCGACGGCGGCATCGAGAAGGCTTCCGTCAACCTGATCGACTTTGCGAAGACCGGAGAACTGGAACCGGGCAAGAGCGAGACCTTCTCCTTCACCATCCCGAAGGAATCCATGGCTGCCTACGATTCCGAAGGCATCAGGATCCAGGGCGGCGGCTACATCCTGGAGGCAGGCGAGTATAAGCTGTCGGTCCGTTCCGACTCCCATACCGTGCTGGCCGAGGAGTCCTTCACCGTGGACGAGGATATCGACTACAGCAAGGACGGCCGTTCCACCGACCTTATCCCGGCAGTCAACCAGTTCCAGAGCTACGCCAGGGGCGATTTCGAAGTTCTCTCCCGCGCGGGCGGCTTCGCCAACTACGACGAGACCTGCGGACGCGAGCTTGAGGACGCGGACTTTGTGATGGATGACGAGACCAGAGCAAAGATCGAGGAATACGCTTTCGGCACCTATGACGGCACGAAGTACAATGACGACGCGGATGAAATGCCGGTGACCGGCGCGAAGAACGGCCTGAAGCTGGCGGATCTGACCGGCAAGGATTACGACGATCCTGACTGGGAGAAGCTTCTTGACCAGCTGTCCTTCGACGACATGGCGACCATGATCAACGTCGGCGGATGGCAGACGGCGGCCATCGACTCGGTCGGCAAGGTCGGCACCTCCGACTGCGACGGCCCGGCGGGCCTCTCCAACTTCATCACCGGCGCCTACGGCACCGCCTATCCGTCCGAGATCCTGATGGCCATGACCTGGAACAAGGATCTTGCCTACGAGATCGGTACCTCCATGGGCCAGGAGTACAAGGACGCCAACAACTACGGCTGGTACGGACCGGCCATGAACACCCACCGCAGCGCCTTTGCCGGACGTAACTTCGAGTACTACTCCGAGGACGGCACGCTGGCAGGCCTGATCGCGGCGGCGGAGATCAACGGCGCGGGCACCCAGGGCGTTTATCCGTACATCAAGCACTACGCGGTCAACGACCAGGAGACCAACCGCTGCTCCTTCCTGCTGACCTATGCGCCTGAGCAGGCTCTCCGCGAGATCTACCTGAAGCCCTTCGAGCTGGCGGTCAAGAACTACGAGGGAACCGCGCTGGCAGCCATGTCCGCCTTCAACTGGATCGGCACCGAGCCCGGCTGCGCGAACAAAGAACTGCTGGTCACGGTACTCCGCGATGAGTGGGGCTTCCGCGGCATGGTCGAGACCGACTACAACGGCTCCTACGGCTACCAGATCACGGATCACTGCATCCGCAACGGCAACGACCTGATGCTCGGCTTCAACAGCGCCGCGTCCAATGTCCTTTCCGACAAGAGCGCGACTGCGGTCAAGGCGATGCGCCAGGCCTGCAAGAACATCCTCTACACCATCGGCAACAGCGGCTACTACACCATGAATGAGCAGACCAAGGCCGGCCTGACCAACATGCAGAAGATCTTCTACGGCGCTGACGCAGCCGCGGCGGCGGTGGTCCTCATCCCGCTGGCGATCGTGCTGATCCGCTGGAGCAAAAAGAAGAAAGCCGCCAAGGCAAAATAATGGTGCCGGGGCAGAAAAAACACCTGAGACATAACCCGGGATAAAGAACCGGAAATAAAGCCGGAATGTGAGGCCGCTCCTGACGCCGAAAGGCGCCGGGGGCGGCCTTTTCCTTCGTGGACGCCTTCGTCGGGGAAGCGCCGCAGTTTGACGACCTGACGATGCTGGCGGTGCGGTATCACGGGAAGAAGAAGCTTTAATCGTTACCAGGCGCGGCGGCTATCCCCGCGCCGGGATGGTAACGTTTCCCGCGGCTCGCTTTAATCGTTACCAGACGCGCACCGCCGCGGGCGAGCAGAATGGTAACGGGGCCGCAATTTTACAACAAATGTTACCAGGCGCGGCGGCTATCCCCGCGCCGGGGTGGTAACAATCCACGCTGCCTGTCAGCCTTGGACGATATCTGTGAGAAACCGCCGCATGCCCCCGGGCATGGCGGAAGTGCTCTCCAGATGCGTGTCGCCGAGGCGGACAGGCTTATTTTTTCCGTGGTAATCGCTGCCCGCCGTCACATACAGGTCATACTTTTCCGCAAGAAAAAGCTCCTCGGCGATGATGTCCGGAGAAAACCCGGAATAAAAGCACTCCAGCCCGCGCAGGCCCATTCCGGTCAGCCTCTGCAGGCGCCGTTCCATCTCCTCCCCGCGGACAAGCTCGCTGCCGCTCCCGAAGGCGGGGTGGGCAAGGACGGGGACGCCGCCTGCTTTAAGGATGCCTTCAATTGCCTGCTCCGGGCGGAGGTACTCGCTGCGGACCTTCGCCTTGTCGATAAACTCTTCGATCGCCTGTTCCTTGGTTTCGGCATAGCCGTATTTCACCATCAGGTTGCCGATGTGGGGCTTGCCGGGGTTATCGAGGGAGAGGAGGGCCTGAACCTCCTCCTCCGGAAAGACGATTCCGAAGAGACGATTCAGATTTTCCAGGCGGGCAGCGGTCTTGCGCATGCGGATGGCGTGCCCTTCCTCCACAAGGGCGCGGATATGGGGGCTGTCCGGGTCATAGCCGTAGCCGAGGACATGATACTTCCCCTCTTCGTCGCGGCAGGAAAACTCCGCGCCGCACACAAAGAGCGGGTCGCCCGGACGCAGCGCTGCCCGGACAGCGGCGCAGCCCTTAATCGCGTCGTGGTCCGTCAGCGAAAACAGCTCCAGCCCGGCGCCGCGGACGCGGGAGAGGAGCTCCTCGGGCGTATCCGTGCCGTCGGAGACGGTAGAATGCATGTGGAGGTCGATCTTATCTCTGTTCACCATCATCTTTCTCCTTCTCCCTCTTTCCCTGTGCGCCGTTGCCGCGCTGCGGGGCTCGCTTAAGCGGGCAGGAGACTTTCGATCCACTCTCTGCGCTTGATCACGGCCAGCCAGTCCTGCGGGATGGCATCATAGCCGTAGTAGAGACCGCCAAGGCCGCCGGCGATGGCGGCGACCGTATCGGTATCCTCGCCGAGGTTTACGGCCTTCAGCATCGCCTCGCCGTAGCTGCCCGTCGTGATCAGCGACCAGACGGCGGCTTCCAGGGCATCCAGCACGTAGCCGCTGCCCTTGATCTTGTCTGCGGCAACGGTGCCGAAGACGTCCAGATCCTGCAGGCGGTCGTAGAGACGCAGATCATCCTTGTCCGTCAGGAAGTCCTCATAGAAGGCAAAGCCCTCGTCAAGGCCAGCCTTCAGAAGTTCCTTCAGGGCGCCGCTTCCGGTCAGGAGATGATGGACCATAAAGAAATAGAGGCCGCAGCCGATGCACGCGCGGATGGTCGCGTGGGTCAGGCTGCTCACGGCGTGAATGGTCTCCACCGCCTCCCGGACGGAGAACTCGCCGCTGCTCACCTTTTCGCTGCAGAAGATGCAGGCGGGGAGGATGCGCATCAGGCTGCCGTTGCCGTTGTTGTACTCTTCAGCGCCGCCGCAGGTCTTCGCGTTTCTGTCTCTGCGGTAGCGGTCGATCGCCCTCATCGTGCCGCCGCCGATATCGTAGGACTGGCCGAAGGGGGTAAACTCCCCGTCATAGAGCCACTTCATGAAATTCCCCATAATGTCGTCGAGGTCGATGCGCCCCAGGCGCCTGATGCTCTCCAGCAGGGCAAGGGTCAGGCTGCTGTCATCCGTCCAGGAGCCCTCGGGCATGTTAAAGACGCCGTATCCGCGCATGCCGGTGACCGGGTGCCGGGCGACCTCCTCCCGGGATTCAAACTGCACGGGGCAGCCGAGGGCGTCCCCGACCACAACGCCGAATATGCCGTCACGCCATTTGCTGTTATCTGCTGCCATATCTGCTCCTTTCCGTGGGTGGTGAATCATGCTGAGCATAGTATACCATACTTG
>CAMOKZ010000189.1 GCA_946618155.1 uncultured Lachnospiraceae bacterium
AAACAAAGCAGCCAGATCCGTCCTGATATGCCGGATCCTGGCTGCTTTCCCTCTTCCTAAGATTTCCTTGTGCGGGGCCCTACTCCCCGTCCTTCATCAGCTCGCGCATGATCAGCGCGTAGACATCAGAACTGTTCTTTTTCCAGCGGCTGCAGATGGCCTTTGCCTGCGCCTCCTCGGGCACCGTGACCATCAGGTCGATGAGGTCGGCTTCCTTTTCCATTACCCGGCAGCGCACGTTGAATTCGCCGCTGCTGTTGCGGCGGTAGTCCGCGATGACGGAGGACTGCTCGCGCAGCTCCATCCGGTTTTCCTTCAGGTACTCGCGGATGTCGGTGTGGACGCTGGGCGCCATCTCGCCGGAGAGCAGGTTTAAGGTCTCCTCGCCCTGGGCGGTGATGGTGTAGTAGGAGACGCCGTCGTGGGTCTTCGCCTCGATCAGGTGCTCCTCCGCCAGTTCGGAAAGGATGAACTGCACGTTCAGGTAGTCTGAGGTGTAGCTCTTATCGAGAAAAAATGACGTTATCGCCAGGTTGGTCAGCGGGAAGCTGACCTGGCTGAGCATATCCAGAACGATCAGTTTGTACAGGGTATTGATTTCTATCATATTGCTGCTCCCGATCTTATTTTTGCCTTTACGGCGGGACTTCCCCATCATAGCATCCGCATGGCCCGATTGCAAGAATCCGAATGGAATTGACAAAGAGGGTATCGGAAAATATACTTAAGGAAACGCTGATTTTAGCAGATTTGTCAGCGTTTTCTTTTAGACAAGGCGGTGGTCTGATGGGAAGTGAAGATAAGGAGAAGCGCAGCAGCAACAGCGCTTCTTTGCATTTTTTATTTGTTCTTCTTGGGATTTTGAGTGTGATCCTCGTGATCGCCATTATCGGCCAGGAATATTATTTCCGTCACTCCTACAAGAAGGGGGAGCTTGCCGAGCTGAACGCGCAGAATCCGGACAGCGGGCATCATTTTATGACGGAGAAGGGCGGCAGTGACCAGACAGGCGGTTCCGGCGCCCAGGCGGCCGGTGAGAGCGCCGGCGAGGAGCAGACGGAAGCGGCTGACGCTGAGGACGGCGCTGAGGACGGCGCGCAGCAGAGGGCGGCCGGCAGCGGAGAGACCTCCGGGAGGAGCGGCGGCGATGCGGCTGAAGGCGGCCCCATCCATCTGGAGTCGAACGAGTCTGTCAGCCTGAAAAAGCAGCTGATGGGGATCATGCCCGGCATCGGTGAGCCGGGGCGGACCGCGGAGCAGGTGCTTGCCGAGGCGGACCTGATGGCCGCCATGTACGACTACGAAGGCGCGGCGGCGCTCATCCGCAGCTGCGACGGCTACGCGGAAGACACCGAGATGCAGCAGAAGGTCGCCTCCTACATGGAGCTTGAGGATACCCTGGTGGAATATCCGGCGGACAGGGTGCCGCACGTGTTCTTCCACTCCCTGATCAAGGATGCGGAAAAGGCCTTCGACGGGGATCAGTATGAGGATGGCTATAACCAGTACATGGTGACCATCCGGGAATTCAACAGCATCATCGAGCAGATGTACGAGGGCGGCTGGGTCCTGGTCTCCCTCGAGGATGTCGCGGCAGCGACAAGCGACGACGGCCGCAGCGGGTTCAAGGCCGGGCACATCATGCTGCCCAAGGGTAAGAAGCCCTTTGTCCTTTCCCAGGACGACGTCTGCTACTACCATTACATGGATGGGGACGGTTTTGCCTCGAAGCTGATCGTCGACGAGGAGGGCCTCATCCGCAACGAGTACATCGAGGACGACGGAAGCGTGTCCGTGGGCGACTACGATATGGTGCCGCTGATCGACCGCTTTATCGAGGAGCATCCCGATTTCTCCTACCACGGGGCGAAGGGATACATCGCCCTGACCGGGTATGACGGGATCCTCGGGTACAGGACGGATATCTGCTATAAGACCAGGCAGGATCTCGACAGCTATCAGGAGGAATTCTTCCAGAAGCATCCGGACTTTACCGCCGAGACCTGGGAGCAGGAGTGCGAGGACGCAAAGCGCGTCGCACAGGCGATCATCGACGACGGCTGGGTGTTTACGAGCCATACCTGGGGACACCAGGGCATGGGCGAGGACCGGACCACCTGGGAGCAGTTCGTCTCTGATGTGGACAAGTGGGACGAGCGCGTGGCTCCGCTGATCGGCGGGACGAACGTACTGATCTACGCCTTCGGCGGCGACATCGCCGGCACCGAGGAGTATACGGGCAGGCGGTTCGCGTATCTGAAGGAAAAGGGGTTTGACTATTTCTGCGGCGTGGACTCCGCGGTCTACTGGGTACAGATCCGCGACAACTACGTGCGGCAGATGCGGCGCAACATTGACGGCTACCGGATGTACTACAATCCGGAGATGCTGGAGGACCTGTTCGACGTGAGCAAGGCCTGGGATCCGGCGCGGCCGGATTCGGTGCCGCCTATCTGATAAGGGTAAATGAGGGGAGATGATTTCTGGTGGATGATCCGGAAAGAGGCGTACAGAGAAGAAGGCAGCAGCGGCGCAAAAACGAGCTGGTCATGAAGAGCATCCTGGCTTTTCTGATCGTCGTGGTGGCGGCGCTGGCCGCTCTGCTGGTCTATGAGCTCTTTGCCTCCGGGCAGGACCGGCGCCAGCGCCAGGCAAGGATAGACGAGATCGAAAAGCAGGTGCAGGCGGCGCGGGACGCGCAGCGCCGCAAGGAAGAGGCGGCCGCGGCCGAGACCTCCTCAGTGGCGGAGGTGGCTGCCCAGGCGGATTTCATGGCGCAGCAGTATGATTACGACGGAGCCATCCGTCTGCTGCAGTCCAGGGCGGACTACGACCTGAGCAGCGAGCTGCAGAACAAGGCGGCCGACCTGCAGGCGCAGAAGGAAAACTGCAGGGCGTGGCCCCTCGAGGAGGTCACCCACGTCTTCTTCCATACGCTGGTCAAGGATGACGCGAAGGCCTTCGACGGGGACGGGAACGAGCCCGGCTACAACCAGGTCATGACCACGATCTCCGAGTTTAACAGCATCATTGAGCAGATGTATGAGAAGGGCTTTGTGATGGTCAGCCTGCACGATATGTGCACGGTAAACGAGGACGGTACCGTCTCCCGCGGGGAGATCATGCTGCCCTCCGGAAAGATCCCCTTCGTCCTTTCCCAGGACGATGTGAGCTACTATCACTACATGGTCGGCGACGGATTTGCCGAGAAGCTGATCGTGGATGAGAACGGGGACATCAAGAATACCTATATCGAGGATGACGGCAGCGTATCCGTGGGCGACTATGACATGGTGCCGCTGATCGACCGCTTTGTATCGGAGCATCCGGATTTCTCCTACCGCGGGCACAAAGGCATCATCGCCCTGACCGGTTACGAGGGCGTGCTCGGCTATCGCACCGACGAAGTCTACCGCACCCGCGAGAGCGGAAGAGTCACGAACTACCAGCAGGCCTTCCTCGACGCCAATCCCGATTTCGATTTCGACGCCGAGGTGGCGGCGGCCAGGGAGGTCGCCGAGGCGATGAAGGCGGAGGGCTGGGAATTCGCCAGCCATACCTGGGGGCATATCAACCCGCTGGCCTTCGGCTACGATGCCACCGTGCAGGATACGGAGCGGTGGCTGGCAAACGTCGCGACCGTGGTGGGCGATACGGATGTGCTGATCTTCGCCTTCGGCGCGGACATCTCCGACTGGCATCCGTACACAACGGACAACGATTACTTCACCTACCTCAAGGGCAAAGGCTTCTCGATCTTCTGCAACGTAGACTCGAGCCGCTACTGGGTGCAGTTCGGCGAGACCTACATGCGCCAGGGACGCCGGAACCTGGACGGCTACCGGATGTACTACAATCCGGACATGCTCTCCGACCTGTTCGACGTCGAAAAGGCATGGGACAACAACCGCCCGACTCC
>CAMOKZ010000190.1 GCA_946618155.1 uncultured Lachnospiraceae bacterium
AATCCATTCTGCGTGAGCCCGGAGAGACGATCTCGATGAGCATATCCGGCGCACCGAAGATTCTGCCCTTGCGCATTTTTGATCTGTCGCACAGAATGACCAGATCCGGTTGTACAACGGTGCGGTCATTGCCGTCCAGCATGACATCCAGCGGAGACAGAAGAACCATGCACTCCGGGTGCGCCTGCATGCAGGCCGCGAACTGCAGGTAAAGCTGTCCCAGAATGATCTGGTGGCGGGAATTCGGAGCGGCCATATCATAAAAGCGGCCGTCGATCAGCTCGACCCTGCGGTCATCCGGGAGCGCGACATAGTCCGCGTAAGTATAGGTGCCGTCTGCTTTGGCGGCAGCATGCTCCGCATCCCCGTAGGGTGCGGGGCTTTCTTTTATCATATCGGCGTGTCCATCAGTGCATCTGGCCGGCGTTTCCGGTGCCTTCTCGTGGGGAAAGAGCGCCCGCTCGATCGCCATGATGGTGTTGCTGCCGGGAGAGCGCGTCGCGCCGGAGAAGACTTTCTGCACGGTGCCGAGGGGCACGCCGGAAAGATCTGCCACTTCCTGATTGGTCAGGCCGAGGGCCTTTTTCTTTTCCTTCAGATCCTGAATGGTTCTCATCTGTCCTCTCCTTTGCTGTAAAGCAGTGCCGGGCCTCTGCCCGGCTTTTTTGATGACAAAAACAGCATAGCACATCACGACACAGAAATCAACCATAAGAGGAAATGTTTCCATATTTGGATATCTTCCTTTACTCATTAGGCCGTATATGCTATACTGACGAAAACAAACGCAGGATATCAGCGTTTTGCCAATGGAGGACTATCATGGCCAGATCACTGTATACGGAATGGGGAAAGAAACTGGATCCCGCCTATGTGCTGCAGGAGTATCCGCGCCCGCAGCTGCGCAGGGCGGAATGGGTGAACCTGAACGGGTTCTGGGAGTATGCCTTTACCCGGACGGACGTCTTTCCCGAGAAGATGGACGGCCTTATTCTGGTGCCCTTCTCGCCGGAGGCTCCGCTGTCCGGCGTGAACCGCCAGCTGCAGCCGGACGAGGTGCTGCAGTACAGCAGGACCTTCGAGCTGTCCTTTGTTTCGACCGGCACCAGGTGGATCCTTCATTTCGGCGCGGTCGACCAGAGCTGCCTGGTCTATATCAACGGCAGAAAGGCCGGGTCGCATACCGGCGGCTACCTGCCGTTCTCCCTGGATGTGACGGCGCTGCTGCAGGAGGGGGAGAATACGCTGCAGTTGATGGTGCGGGATCTTTCCGATACCTCTTACCACGCGAAGGGCAAGCAGTCGCTGGAGCGCGGCGGCATGTGGTATACGGCGCAGAGCGGCATCTGGCAGACGGTCTGGCTTGAGCCCGTACCGGAGCAGTATATCACCAGAGTGAGACTGACCCCGGACTATGATAAGGGTGAGATCAGGGTAAAAGTGCTGACCAATGAGCCGGAAAGCAGCTTCCCGGTCCAGGCGGTGGTGAGTCTTCGCGGAAAACAGGTGGGCACCTGGGAAGTGACGACCGGCAGAACTTACGGTCTGCCGCTGGGCGAGTTTGAGAGCTGGAGCCCCGAGTCGCCGGTCCTCTACGATATCCGCCTGCGGATGGGGCAGGACAGCGTGCAGAGCTATTTCGGCATGCGCAAGGTCAGCATGGAGAGAGATGATAAGGGCATTCTGCGCTTTTTCCTGAACAACAGGCCCTATCTCCACAACGGGGTTCTGGACCAGGGCTATTTTTCCGACGGCCTGATGACGCCGCCCTCCGACCGGGCGATGCTGGAGGATATCCGCACGGTGAAGTCCCTGGGCTTCAACATGCTGCGCAAGCACATCAAGATCGAGCCTGACCGGTGGTATTATCACTGCGACCGTGAGGGCGTGCTGGTCTGGCAGGACATGGTCTGCGGCGGGGAGAAATATCCCTACTGGTTCGTCACGGCCCTGCCGACCGTGGTGACCGCCGTCCAGAGAGCCGTCAGGGATAATCACTACGGCCTGTTTTCGAGGAAGGACAGCGCGGGCAGACGGGAATATATCCGGGAGCTGAAAGAGACGGTGCGCCTTCTCTACGACCATCCCTGCATCGTGGCCTGGGTGCCCTTCAACGAGGGATGGGGCCAGTTTGACGCGTCGGCAGCGGTCACCCTTCTGCGCAAACTCGATCCGGGGCGCCTCATCGACGAGGCCAGCGGCTGGTACGACCAGGGCGGCGGCGACATGTACAGCATCCACAACTATTTCCGGAAGCTGAAGGTGCGGCCGAAGAAGGACAGGGCCGTGGCGCTGACCGAGTTCGGCGGTTATTCCCTGCCGGATGCGGAGCACAGCCTCTGCGAAAAGGAGTATGGATATAAGAAGTTTGAGACGCAGGACGCGCTGATGGACGCCCTCGCCGGGCTCTGGGAAGAGCAGCTGATTCCGAACATTTCCCGCGGGCTGACCGCCTGCGTCTACACCCAGGTCTCGGATATCGAGGATGAGGTGAACGGTCTGCTGACCTATGACCGCGACCACGTCAAGGTAGACGCGGAGCGGATGCGGGAGTGCAACCGCAGGCTGATGGAAGAGTTTGCGCGGTGTACGGAAGCGTAAGCAGAGAAAGCCGGACTGCTGATTATGGATGAGGGTTCAGGAGGGCAAGCATCAGCTGCATACCCAGAACGATGGTTCCGGGTATCATGGCCAGCACGAGAAGGATATAGCCGATGACTCTTACCGTCTTTCCATCCGCATTATTCTCTTTCGAAGCGGTCACCAGGTCGCGCAGGGCAAGCAGAAATACGCCTGTATACAGGGACAGTACCCAGAAAGCTTCCGCTGCCTGTCCGAATAAAGTCCGTTCATACCTTCCGTACAGAAGGGAATGGGGAAGAAAATTCTCTGCAATGAAGTAAAAGACGATTCCTGCCGTCGTGATGACCGACAGAATCAGATTGGGGGTGTCTTCTCTTTTTCTGACAGCAATAAGCATGATCGGAACTACTGTCAGCAAAGTTGCATTGATGTCGGGCACTCTCCTGTGTACCAGCGTCAGGATGCATAGAAACAGAAGGTATGCCGCGTTAACGATCCGCAGAACTGCATTTACCGATGGAAAGCTGCGCTTTTTCTGCATTTTTGATATAACCCTCCATAGTTTGATTCCGAAAAGACCGGAAGCCGTGTGTGGTTTCCGGTCTTTTGCTGTAGTTTTGCCTTCAGATATCCAGCTCCGGCGGCTCGTCGAGATGCTCGGAGACATATTTTCCGTTCTTCTTGCGCTGCCTGACGCACTCGGTCAGCAGATACTCGATCTGTCCGTTCACGGAGCGGAAGTCATCCTCCGCCCAGGCCGCGATCGCGTCATACAGTTTTTCGCTCAGCCGCAGGGGAATCTGTTTTCTGCCCAAGGTATCATCTCCGATCAGTACAGGCTGCCGGAATTCACGACAGGCTGCGCATCATGGTTGCCGCACAGGACGACGAGCAGGTTGGAGACCATGGCGGCCTTGCGCTCCTCATCCAGATCGACGGTTCCGTTCTCTTTGAGGCGCTCCAGCGCCATCTCCACCATGCCTACCGCACCGTCGACGATCATCTTGCGGGCGTCGATGACGGCGGATGCCTGCTGGCGCTGCAGCATGACTGCTGCGATCTCCGGCGCGTACGCCAGGTAGGTGATCCTCGCTTCGATGATCTCCAGGCCGGCCTCTGCGACCTTTTCCTGGATCATCTGGCGGATGCGCTCCGCCACGACGGTCGTGGAGCCGCGCAGGGAGCCGTCATCGGCCTTGCCGTCGCCGGTCGTGTCGATGCCGGGCGCCATGTCGTAGGGGTAGATCTTGACGATGTCGCGGACCGCGCTGTCGCACTGCAGGGAGAGGTATTCCTTGTAGTTGTCCACGTTGAAGACGGCCTT
>CAMOKZ010000191.1 GCA_946618155.1 uncultured Lachnospiraceae bacterium
TTCCCTGCCGCTGGGCAGCGCGCAGACCTGTTTGCCGAGCGGGGTGTTGGAGGAGAGGCAGAACAGGCCGGGACGGTAGCTGCCGCCGGCGAGGTTCTTGTAGCCGCGCACGGTCCGGCAGTAATGATCGCCGACCATCGCGACCATGGCGTCCGCCTCCTCGATGTCGTTGCCGTACTTGGGCGCCCGGTTCAGCAGGATGTGGCGCAGCAGGGGGTTCGCCTCGAAATTCGTGCGCATGCCCTCCAGCAGGTCTTCCTTCGAAACTCTCTTCTCGTCAAACACAAGGCGCTTGACCGCGGTCAGGGAGTCGCCCACATCCGCGATGCCCACGCCCTGAACGCCGACGAAATCGTACTTCGCGCCGCCCTGGGTGCAGTCGCGCCCGCTCTCCATGCAGCCGTCCAGCAGCATGCTGCAGTAGATGTGCGGCGTGTAGTCGCCGTGGAGCTTCTCGATCGCGTTGAGGGAGCTGACCATCATGCGGACAAAGTATTCCACCTGGGTCTTATAGGCCTTCTCCAGGTCTTCGAAGGTCTCGAAATCCGTAAATTTTCCGGTCTTCGGGCCCATCTGCTGCCCGGACATCTGGCAGACGCCGTCGAACATGGCCAGTTCAAGGCACTTGGCCAGGTTGAAGTAGCAGCTGTTGGTCCTGCCCATCGTATTGCCGTAGGGCGTCGGCTCCACGCAGCCGACGATGGCGTAGTTGCGGGCGTCCTCCAGGGTGACGCCGTCGTCCAGCAGGGCCGGGATGATGATGTCATCGTTGAAGAAGGGAAGCTTGCCGCCCTCCTTCTCCACCAGGATCTCCAGCACGCGCTTGATGAACTTCTCCGGGTTTTTCGAGGAGAAGCGGATGCTGGTGTTGGGCTCGGAATTGAAGACGGAGCGTTCCGCCTCCAGGCACAGGTAGGACAGCTCGTTGACGGCGTCGTTTCCGTTCTCATCCACGCCGCCCAGCACGAAGTTGATCGTGGTGGCGAAGCCGCCGTTGTTCTTGGCGCTGGAGTAGGTGCCGGCCTTGATGATGTCGCTCTGCTTGACCCAGAGGGCCTCCAGCAGCTCCTGCGCCTCCTCCTTCACCATCGTGCCGTTTTCGATGTCCTGCTTATAGTAGGGGTAGAACATCTGGTCCACACGGCCGCCGGAGATGGCGGAGCCGTTCTGTCCGCAGTAGTCGATCAGGATGGTGAACCAGTAGGACTGCAGCGCCTCATAGAAGGTCTGCGCCGGCTCCCAGGGCACGCGGCTGCAGTTCGCCGCGATCAGGCGAAGCTCGGCGGCGCGGCGCGCATCGCTCTCCTTTTCGGCCATTTCCAGGGCCAGATCCGCGTAGCGGCGCGCGAAGATGCGCACGCCGTCGCAGATGACCAGCATGGCGCGGTAGAAATTCCTCTTGTAGACAAGCTCCGGATCCATCAGGTCCAGGGCCTCCAGCTTCTCCTTCGCCTCCGCCTCGATCGCCTTAAAGCCGTACTTCACGACCTTCTCAATGTTGGGCAGATAGTGGCCGTAGCCGCTGCGCGTGCGGCTTAAGGGGTTGAAGACGCGGTAGGGCGAATCGAGCACCTCCATGATCTTCTCGTCCACGTAGTAGCGGGAGATATCGCCGGTGCAGCGGTTTTTCCAGTAGGGATAGATGTCCTCCAGCAGGAAGCGCTTGTCCTCCTCGGTGATCTGCAGGGTGTCCACCTTGCGGACCGGCATCAGGTCAAGCTCCTTCTTGTCAAAGGTGCCGAATTCCGGGAAGATCAGGGCGGCGCGGGCTCTGGAGCCGTGATTGCCGACCACCAGCTCTTCCGGGTCGATAAAGATGGTCATCTGTTCCAGCAGGTCCTTGAGGGCGTGGGCGCGGCGCAGCACGTAGGGCATGCCCTCCGTCCGCTGGTAGCTTTTTGTCACGATGCCGGCTCTCTCCACGCAGATGCTCGGGATGACCGAGCGCATGGCGTTATTGAGGAATTCTGTTCTGACTGCCCGGTCGATGCCTTCCGGGAGAAGCTTCTTTTTTCTGTCACTCATGAAATGCCTGCCTCCTTCGTTATGCGGCTTTTCCTTCTTCTCTGCCCTCATCATAGCACATCAAAAAAAGACGGCAAGGAAGCCCGCCGCCTTTTTGTGCCTCTCTGATCAGTTTTCAACCATTTTCATCCGATTTTGATCGTTTTCTATCTTTTACCAGGATGGTGATGCCCTTCTCCCTGGCCTTCGCCAGCACCCGCGGGTCCACGTTCTGGTCGGTGATGATCCCGGTGGGCTCATCGGCGGGGCACAGCAGGGACATATAGTATTTCCCGAACTTGCCGCTGTCCGCCAGGATATAGGCGCTGCGGCTGCGGGCCATCATCAGGCTCTTGACCTTCTGCTGCGGATAGCCGGTCAGGCTGATCCCCCGCTCGAAGTCGATCCCGTTGACGCCGATGAACGCCCGGTCAGCGCTCACCTCCTCCAGCTGCTTCCAGGCGGCGTCCCCCTCGGTCGCGGCCAGGTTTTTCGCCACAGAGCCGCCGATCACGGTGAGATCCACGTGGGGACAGTCCAGCAGCCGCTCCGCCAGCAGGATGGAGTTTGTGATCACGTGCAGGGGCTTCTCCCTGCCGTTCACGATCAGGCTGCCCAGATGCAGGCAGGTGGAGGCGTCGTCCACCAGGATGGTCTCGCCGGCCGCGATGGTGTCGTAGGCCATCTTGGCGATCTCCATCTTGTCGTAGATTCTCTGGTAGAAGGCCTCCTTCACGTTGTTGTGCACAAAGTTGCTTCCCGTCCGGACCGCGCCGCCGTGCACCCGCTTCAGGAGCCCCTGTTTTTCCAGCTCCTCCAGCTCTCTGCGGACCGTCACCGGAGCGCAGCCCAGAAGCCCGCTGATGCCTGAAACCGTGATGAAGCCGTCCTCATCGAGCTTTTCCAGGATCCTTCTCTTTCTGGTTCTGTCCATCTGCCGCTCCTTAATTCTCCACCTTGATGTCGACGCCCTCCTCCCGGGCGGTCTCCTCCACAAAGCGGATCAGCTCCCCGCTGCAGGCCGTGCCGGGCCGGATGGCGTAGGGGATGCCCATCTGCCGGTACTTGCCGGCGCCCAGGCTGTGGTATTTGAGCACGTCCACGCGGCGGACCGCGCTGCCAAGCGACTTCACGAACCTCAGCCTTGCGCGGATGTCTTCCCGGTCGTCGTTCCACCCGGGCACCAAAACGAGGCGGACCCACATGGGCTTATCCGCCTTTGCCAGCAGGCGCGCGTTCTCCAGGATGAGGGCGTTGTCCGTCCCGGTGCACCGCTGATGGATGCCGGGATCGATGGCTTTGATGTCATAGAGGACGAGATCCGTCTCCCCCGCCAGGTCCATGAACCGGTCCGAGGGGATAAGGCCCGCGGTGTCCAGGGCGGTATGGATGCCCTCTTCCTTCAGGGCCATCGCGGTCTCCCTGACGAAGGGCGCCTGCAGGGCAGCCTCGCCGCCGGAGAAGGTCACGCCTCCCCCCGAGACGGCGTAGAACTCCCTGTCCCGCAGCAGCTTTTCCGTCAGCTCGCCGCTGGTCATGCGGATCCCCTTCTTTTCGTAGGCGCTCTGGGGACAGATATGGGCTAGCTTTGCAAAGTCCAGAGGGGCGCTCCGGTCGATGACGCAGCCCTCCTGCGTCAGGGTCACGCCGCCCCCTGCCGCTTTCACGCAGGCGCCGCACTTGATGCAGCGCTGCTGATAGTACAGATATTTTTCCCCGGGCAGCATCAGCTCCGGGTTCGCGCACCAGGCGCAGCGCAGGTTGCAGCCCACCAGGAAGACAGTGGTCCGGATGCCCGGACCGTCCTTGGTGGAATACCGCTGCAGGGTCGAGATCAGTCCCGTTTCCATCTTATTCTCCCCAGGTGTTTTCG
>CAMOKZ010000192.1 GCA_946618155.1 uncultured Lachnospiraceae bacterium
CTCAAGGCGGGGTGATGCACCGGGCATCCCCATATCATCCGCCATCTCCGCAGCATAGGGCTGTGCAGCGTCCTCCCGGCCCAGCTCCTCCTGCAGGAAGCGGATCTCCCGGTCCAGTCCGGCAAGGCGCTCCCCCAGTTCCCCCTGCGTCTGTTTCCTGCGGTCCTCCAGCTCCTTCTGCCTGGCCTTCAGGAAACCGACCGCCTTGTCCACATCCAGGCTGCCGTCCCTGGCCTCCTGAAAATTGACCATGTACCGCTGCAGTTCATCCATCAGGGCCTGGTCCACGGGGGCGCCGCCCTGGGGGATAAAGACCGTGCCGAGAAAGGCCTGCTCGCTCATGCCGCCGAGCATCCGGTCAAGTTCCTCCTGCGGCCGCGGGCTGATCTGCCCGTCGCTTTCGCTGACGACGCGCAGAGACCTCTCCTCCCGGGAAAAGCTGCGCTCTATCCGCCAGATCTTGCCGCCGCTCTTCACGCGCATCGCGCCGGCGAAATAGGCGGGATCGTCCCAGGGCCGGCGCAGAAAATACTCCTCGCCCCGGCGTCCCCTGCCCGTGTCGATTCCGTAAAGCATCGCCCGGATGAACGCCTGCAGCGTCGTCTTCCCCGTCTCGTTGCCCCCGCCGATGATGTTGACGCCCCCATGCAGCGGCACCTTGTATTCGAGGAATTTCCCGAAATGCTTTACCTGCAGTTCCAGTATCTCCATAGTCTTCCTTTTCTCAATTCTGCGCGTGCAGCAGCGCCTCAAGCCCGAGCCTCAGCGCCCTGCGCTCCACCGGATCCGACGGGTCTGTGCCGAAGCTTTCAATGTATCTGCCGATCAGCCCGCCGCGGTACTGCTCCAGCATCTCCTCCAGGTCAAAATCGGGGACCGAGGCGTCCTCCACTTCCAGGACCATGCCGAACTCGGCCAGCCTGTCCGTGTCGAACCGCGTCTGCGGGTCACGGCTTCCGGTCAGCGTGACCCGGTAGATATGCTGCCAGCCCTTTTCGTCGATCATGGCCTCCAGGCGGTCCCGCAGGGAAAAGGTCGTATCCTCCGGCGTGACCGGCAGCTGGATGCGCACATACTCCCGCTTTGCCTTCGGCACAAACTGCGTCTGCACCCTCCCGTGGGTGACGGTGCCCAGCACATAGCCGTGGGGCCCCTCATCGGCGCAGTCAATGGGCGAGAGCGCCCCGGCGTAGACTGCCTTGTCCGGGATGAGGGCGTGGGGATGATGGATATGGCCCAGCGCGACATAGTGAAACCCGCTGCGGGCGAAGGTGGAGGCGCTGCACGGGATGTGCATGGCGTCCCCGCCGTGGGCCAGCAGGATGTGCAGCATCTGGCCGCGGGCCGGCCGCAGCCCGTCATAGAGGGGCTCGGTGATCTCGCTGGCGTGATAGCTGAGCCCGTACACCTCCGTGCGGATCTCCGGGAAGCGCACGCACTCGCACTGCGCGGAGGAAAGGAAGGCCACGTTGCGGTTCCAGGCAAAGTCCTCCCAGGCGCTGCCGGGCCCGATATGGTCATGATTGCCCGCGATCAGGGCGACCCTTGTCCCGGGCAGGGTGGAGAAGAGGTAATTGACCTCCCGGAGCTCCTCCTCCCGGGGCGGACGGTGAAACAGATCCCCCGCGATCAGCAGAAGATCGACGCCCTCCCGGCGGCAGTCCTCAATGGAGCTTCGAAAGGTCTCCCAGATCTCCTCCTGCCTCCCCTGCGACCAGGCGGCGCGTCCGTCCGGGGAAGCCCCCAGATGCACGTCCGCAAGATGCATG
This sequence comes from uncultured Lachnospiraceae bacterium, assembly GCA_946618155.1. Taxonomy (GTDB): domain Bacteria; phylum Bacillota; class Clostridia; order Lachnospirales; family Lachnospiraceae; genus CAMOKZ01. The sequence goes on from CAMOKZ010000192.1 coordinate 1,770, forward strand.
AACTTCATGACTCCGTTTTCCATTCGTGTCAGCTTCCTTTATCAGTGCGCGGTTAATTGCTGCATTTTCCCGCTTCCTTCATCCCGTAAGCGGGAACTCTTTTTGCAGTATAGCATAGTATTTCCGGCAAATCTATGTTATACTCCTCTTGACAGGTTTACGCGGCAGTGCGCCGCAGTGACGCATCAAGGTATTCCGGAAGGAGGATTTTTCATGGGTATTGTGAAAGAATTCAAAGAGTTCATCATGCGCGGCAACGTGATGGATATGGCCGTCGGCGTTATCATCGGCGGCGCCTTCAGCGCGATCGTCACCTCTCTTGTTGACGACGTGATCAGCCCCATCTTAGGATGTTTCGGCGGCACGGACTTCAGCAACATCACGATCCCGCTCGTTGGCGATTCCACCCTCAACATCGGCAACTTCATCAATGCGGTCATCAACTTCCTGATCATCGGTCTCATCCTGTTCCTTGTGATCAAGGCGATGAACACTGCGGCCAGCAAGCTGAAAAAACCCGAAGCACCGGCAGCGCCGACCACCAAGATCTGCCCGTTCTGCAAATCCGAGATCCATATCGAAGCCGTCAAGTGCCCGCACTGCGCTTCTGATCTTGACAAATAATCTGAAAAAAATCCGCCCGGTCCATCGAAGACCGGGCGGTTTTTTGCTTTTGCAGTTTTTCTGCGTATTCCTGTTCTTTCTTTACTGCTCTCTGAAGACGATCTTTCCCGTGGCGGCGTCCATGCTGTCCACGATCGCCAGCGACTCCACGCGGATGCCCTTGTTTCTCAGGTTCTTTCCGCCCTGCTGGAAGCCCTTCTCGATCGCGATGCCCACGCCCTCGACGGTGGCGCCCGCGCTGCGGATCAGGTCGATCAGGCCCTCCACCGCACAGCCGTTGGCCAGGAAATCGTCAATGATCAGGATATGGTCGTCCGCGGAAAGGAATTTCTTCGCAACGATCACGTCGTAGGTCCGTTTGTGGGTAAAGGACTCGATCTTCGTGGTGTACATCTCGCCCTCAAGGTTGATGCTCTTCGCCTTCTTCGCGAATACCACCGGCACATGGAACTGCTGGGCGGCAATGCAGGCGATCGCGATGCCCGACGCCTCGATCGTCAGGATCTTGTTGACCGGCCGGTCAGCGAACAGCCGCTTAAACTCCTTCCCCATCTCCGTAAACAGATCGATATCCAGCTGATGATTGAGGAAACTGTCCACCTTCAGCACGTTTCCTTCCTTTACGATACCATCCTGCAGGATCTTCTCTTCAAGCAGTTTCATCCTTTTTCTCCTTCCCGGTTCCCCGCTCTCCATTACAGTGTCTTCATCGATCTTATCTTTAACCAGTTTCTTAATTATCCATTCTGTCAGCCCCGGCAGATCCAGTCAAGGAGCTCTCCGGCGCCGTCGGCCAGAAATTCCGGCTTCAGCATCTCCAGCTTATCCCTGTCCCTGAATCCCCAGGATACCAGCGCCACGGGCAGATGGGCGCGCCGCGCGGTCATATGGTCCACCTCGGAGTCGCCCACATAGAGCGTTCTCTCCGGCGAGACCCCGAGCTGCCGCATGGCCTCCAGCACAGAATCCGGTTCCGGTTTGCGCCGGATGCCGGGCCTCTCTCCCACCGCAGCCTCCAGCACATCCGCAAAATACAGCTGCGCCAGCTCCTTCACCGCGGTATCTCCCTTATTGGAGACGATGGCCTGCTTTACACCCTTCTCCTTCAGCGTCTTTGTCAGTTCCTCCACGCCGGGATAGGGCCTGGTCTTTATCCTGCAGTGGGCATTGTACCAGTCGCCGTACTCGGCGAGCATCTGTTCAAAGCGCTCACCCTGCAGCTCCTTCGGTGCCAGGGTAGTCAGCAGGACGCGGGCCCCGTTTCCGAGGGCCGCCCGGACCTGCTCCGGCGCGCAGCCGGGCGCTCCGTATTCCCCCAGGATATGATTGACGCTGTCCGTCAGGTCATCCAGCGTATTGAGCAGCGTACCGTCCAGATCATAGATCACCGCGTCAAAGCGCATC
>CAMOKZ010000193.1 GCA_946618155.1 uncultured Lachnospiraceae bacterium
TGACGCTGAGCCGGTGCGAAGAGGATCGGTGGGGCGGCCGGGAAGCATCCAGTAATACTGCAATGGCCTCTTATGACAGAAGGATCCTCGCAAACTCAAGAAAATTCGTTTGCTCCGGATGCCTTCTGTCATTTCGAGGCCGTTTTCATTTCATTAACTGAATGGCCTCATAGTGGCGGAAGGCATCCGAAGCAAAACCATCGAAGCCGACTGAGCCTGTCAAGATGCTTGCGCGCGCGGAGGCGACCACGCTCTTATAGGAGCTGGAGCGCGTCGCAGATGGCATCGCAGACAGGCGAGGGCAGGCGAATTGGTTTGCGAGGAGCCTTCCGCCATAAGAGGCTTGCAATTGAAACCCCGGACTCCGTAGAGCCCGGGGTTTTTCTTATGCTTCCAGCCGCTCGGCGGCTTTCTCCAGCCACTGGGTGATCTGGATGTGCTGCGGACATGCGTCTTCGCACTGCAGGCAGTGGATGCAGTCCGATGCTTTGCCGGCGTCCGCTGTTGCGTTCCCGTAACGTCTGCGGGCGTCTGCTTCGTTGTTGTAGATCAGCAGGCGGTTCATGGCGCCGAAGATGTCCGGGATCTTGATGTTCATGGGACATCCGCCGGTGCAGTAATGGCACGATGTGCAGGGGATCTGCTCGATGGAGGCCAGGATCTCCTGCGCTTTTGCGATGACGGCCTGTTCTTTCCCGCTGAGGGGCGTGAACTCGCTCATGTAGGAGAGGTTGTCGGCCATCTGCGGGATGTTGGACATGCCGGAGAGGACGACCATGACCTGCTCGAGGCTTGCCGCGAAGCGCACGGCCCAGCTGGCTGCGGATGCGGAAGGATTCTCCTTTGCGAAGAGATCGGCGATGCCCTGCGGCGGATTGGCGAGGGTGCCGCCCTTGATCGGCTCCATGACGATGACCGGTTTGTTATGCTTGACGCAGACTTCGTAGTTGGCGCGGGAGGCGACGACCGGGTCGTTCCAGTCCGCCCAGTTGATCTGCAGCTGGACGACTTCCGCCTCCGGATGTTTGGTCAGGATGGCGTCGAGGGTCTCGGGGCTGTCGTGGAAGGAGAAACCGAAGTGGCGGATCAGGCCCTTTTCCTTCGCTTCACGGACAAAATCCCAGAGGCCGTAATTCTCGTAGTTGTCCAGGTTTTCCTTTTCGAGGGCGTGGAGCAGATAGAAATCAAAATAGCCTGCGCCCGTGCGCTCAAGGGAGATCTCCAGCTCGCGCTTTGCTTCCTCGGCGCTGCCGACGCACCAGTTGCCGGCGTTAAGCTTGCTGGTGAGATAGTAGTCTTCGCGCGGATAGCGCTCGACCAGCGCCTTGCGGGCTGCTTCCTCGCTGCCCTCGTAGACGTAGGCGGTGTCAAAGTACTTCAGACCGGCTTCGATGAACATGTCGGTCATGCGCTTTGTCTGTTCGATATCGATCGTCTTTCCGTCCGCAAGGCGCGGAAGACGCATCAGGCCAAAGCCCAGGCGGGGCATCTGCACACCGAAAAATTCTTTCATACTTTTTCAGAATCTCCTTTCTTTAGTCTGCTTTGCCAAATGAGCAGCATCTAAACCATGTTGATCAGAGTCTTACCTCTACCGGGAAGGGCAGCAGGTCCAGAACGTCGCGCTGCAGGTCTACGCCCGGATAGACTTCGATCAGGCGAAGGCCGGCCTCGCAGAGCATGAATACGCAGCGCTCCGTGATGTACAGGACGCGCTGGCCGCCGCGCACGGCGCGCTTGGCGGAAAAGCTGACGCTGCGCACCTTCTCCACAAATTTGGGGATGCGTCCGTTTTCGTGGATGGTGACGACGTCTTTTTTGCGGGTCGCGGACAGCCCCTTCGTGTTGAAGGTCAGGCAGAACACGACGTTGGGCGTGCGCGCGGTGATGTTGGCGAAGCCGCCGATGCCGGAAAAGTTGCCGGGGCCCTGATGGGCGTTGACATTGCCTTCCCGGTCCACCTCGAAGGCGCCCATGAAGCAGATATCCAGGCCGCCGTTGTCGTAAAGGTCGAACTGGTTCGCCATATCATAGACGGAGGTGGCACCGATCATGGCGCCGAACACCGCGCCGGAGGCGGGGAAGCCGCCGATGCCGCCGGACTCGACGGTCATCGTGATCTGACTTAAGATGCCGCTTCGCCTCGCGTACTTGGAGATCGTCTCCGGGATGCCGATTCCGATGTTGACGATATCGTCCGGGCGCAGCTCTTTGGAGGCGCGGCGGCCGATGATGTCGTAGGCAGGATTGGACTCCCGGCGGACCTGGCTGTGCTCCTCGATCATTTCAAACCAGGCGCGCCACTCCTCGTAGGGCACCTCGAAGCTGCCGGTGAGGGCGCGGTAGGCGACCGGTCTTTCCTCGGGCTCCGTGACGACGATCACGTCCACGAGGCAGCCCGGGATGATCGTATTTCTGGGACGCGCCGGCGTGGTCACCAGACGGTCCACCTGCACGATCACCTTGCCGTGGTTCGCCTTGACGGCCTGGCAGATGGAGAGCGCGTCGCCGGACATGTACATGTCGTCGAAGGAGATGTTGCCGCGCTTGTCCGCCGCCGTGCCTTTGATCAGGGCGACGTTCAGGGGAGGCAGCTTATAATAGAGGAATTCCTCTCCCTCGACCTGCACGAGACGCACCAGGTCTTTGGAGGTGGAGATGCTGTTGATTCCGGGGCCTTCGCGGCGGGGATCCACAAAGATGTCGAGACCGACGCGGGAGAGGGCGCCCGGGACGCCGCTCGCCTGGGCCCGGATGGCGTGGGAGATGCAGCCGAGAGGCAGGTTGTAGGCCTCAAAGCGGTCCTCCGTCACGATCTTCTTGGTGCTGGGCATGGCGCCGAAATGGCCGCAGATCAGGCGCTTGACGGCGCCCTCGCGGATATAGCTTTCCGCCGCCCGGTTCTCATCCCAGACGCCGAAGCCCGCGGAGGAGACAACGGTCAGCCCGGAGGGGCAGCCGGTCTCATGGAACCTGCGGTAGATGGCTTCGTGCAGCTCGACGGGATTCTCGATGCCGACAAAGGAATTGACACAGATGCAGTCTTCATCGCGGATGAGGCAGGCTGCCTCGTCCGGGGTCATCAGTTTGTACATGGAATAAGCCTTTCCTTCAGGTGCTTTAACGCCCGCAAAAGCGCGGATTTTTATCAGTATAGCATAAGTGGTGATATCGGGAAACAGAAAAGTTGGGGAGGGATTGACGAAACGGTTCCCGGACTGTAGAATAGAGAGACATGGTCCGGATAAACAGAGCCGTGTAGAAAGGAAGTGCAAAATGGAAACAAGAGTTGCGGTGATCAGCATCATTATTTCCAAAACGGAGCAGGTCGAGCGCGTCAACGGGCTGCTGCATGATTACGCTTCCGGCGTGATCGGGCGCATGGGCATCCCGTACCGCGAGAAAGGCTTCAACATCATCAGCATCGTGATGGATGCGCCGATGAACGACATCAACGCTCTGACAGGCGCGCTGGGAAGACTCGAAGGCGTGAGCGCGAAGGCAGTCTGTGCAGCCACGGAGTAATCGGCAAAACCAGAAACGACAGACATCACAGATATACAGACAGAAAAACGGAAAAAGCATCCTCCTGACGTCGAAACCGAAAGCTTGAGGCGGAAGATGTGGTGCGGCAGCCGGCGCTTTGTTGCGCAGAAGGCAGACCGCGCCCTCTTCGGAGGACGCGGTCTTGT
>CAMOKZ010000194.1 GCA_946618155.1 uncultured Lachnospiraceae bacterium
GGCCGGCGCTTTTCCCGCGCCCGGCGCGGTCCATCTGCCGTACACGCCCTGTCCCCAGGCGATCTCATGCCCGGCGGGCGCCCAGGGCGTATCCTCGGCAAGGACAAAGGAGGCGGTGACTACCCTCTCCGGTCCGTCCCCGGAGACGGCAAAGGGGATCGGCACCAGGGCCTTCTGCCCGGGCGGGCAGGAGACGCGCATCTCCCGCCGGTCAAGGATCTTTCCCTCTTCCTCCAGCGTGATCACAAACTTCCAGTCCGCGGTGTCGGTAAAGAGCATGCGGTTGAACAGCCCGATCTTTTTCCCGCTGACCGTGATCCTCACCGGCTGGTAGCAGGCCTTCACCTCCTGCAGCTTCGGCGAAGGATCCCGGTCTCTTCCGTAGACGATGCCGTCCCCGGAGAAGCTCCCGTCGTGGGGGCGCTCACCGCAGTCCCCGCCGTACCCGGTGAAGGGACGGCCGAATCGGTCGCGCAGCGCGATGCCCTGGTCGATGTAATCCCAGATAAAGCCGCCCTGGTAGAGGGGCTCCCGGTCGGAGAGCTCCACATACTTGTGCATGGCCCCGCAGGAATTGCCCATCGCGTGCACGTACTCGCAGTGGATGTAGGGTTTTTCCCGGTGCTCGGCGAGGTATTCCTCCGTCTCCGCTGCCGGGTTGTACATGCTGGTGACCATATCCGTAGTATCCGGATACCTTCTGTCCCACCAGACGCCTTCATAGTGGACCAGCCGGGTCTTGTCCCATTCACGGAAAATATCGTGCTGGCGCTGCATCACGCTGCCGCCCAGCGATTCGTTGCCGAGGGACCAGATCAGGATGGCAGGATGGTTCTTGTCCCGCTCGAACATGCTCCTCGCGCGGTCCTCCAGCAGGCCCGCGAACTCCTCCCGATCTCCCGGCACCGCCTCTTCGAGGGTCAGGTATCCCCGGACGATGGCGTCCCAGACGCCGTGGCATTCGAGGTTCGTCTCATCGATCATGTAGAGGCCGTACCGGTCGCAGAGCCGGTAGAGCACAGAGCGGTTCGGATAGTGGCTGGTGCGCACCGCGTTGATGTTGGACCGTTTCATGGTAAGGATATCCTGCAGGGTCTCTTCGTCCGTCACGATCCTGCCCCGGCGGGCGGAAAATTCATGGCGGTTGACGCCGCGGAAGACGATCCGCTTCCCGTTCAGGCACATCACGCTGTCCTTTAATTCAAACCGGCGGAACCCGACCTTCTGCACCACCGTCTCGGTCGCTTTTCCTTCCTCGTCAAAGACCTCAATGGTCAGGTCGTAGAGGGCGGGATCCTCCGCGCTCCACTTCGCGGGATCGGCAACGGCCAGGATGACGCTGCCGCCGTCCATATTGCAGGCTTCACCGAAGGGCAGGATGCCGTCGTCAGAGAGCAGGGTGCGGACCTGGGCGACCCGCTCCCCTCCCCGCTCCAGCGTGACGAGGGCCTCGCCATGCCCGGTGCTGGTCATCAGCAGCTCCAGCCTGCCGTGGCGGTACTCGTCATCCAGAAGGGCGTTCACCCGAAGATCGCGGATGTGCACCTTCGGCACCGCGTAAAGGTAGACCTCCCGGAAGATCCCGGAGAAGCGGTAGAAATCCTGGTCCTCGCACCAGCAGGAGGCCGTGAAGCGGAAGACCATGACAGCAAGGCGGTTCTCCCCGTCGTAATCCAGATAGGGGGTAAGATCAAATTCCGAGGGCGTAAAGGCATCCTCCGCGTAGCCGACGTAGGACCCGTTCAGCCACAGGGCAATGGCGCTCTCCGCACCCTGGAAGGAGATGCAGACCGTGCGTCCCCGCATGCTTTCGGGCACCCGGAAGGTCCGCACATACTGGCCGATGGGCGCCCGCTCCCGCGGGGTCTGCCCCGGCACCAGCGCCTCCCGGCCGTCCCAGGGGTACTGCGTATTCACATACTGGGGAACCCCGTATCCTTCCATCTGCAGGTGCGCAGGCACGCGGATGCTCTCCCATCCCCGGGTGATCTCCCCGTTCTTTTCAAAATCCCGCACCCTCTCCCCGTAGTTTTCCGCGTAATGGAACTTCCAGGCACCATTCAGCGTCATGCGCAGGGCCGCGTCTCCCGGGCCCTCGGCGATCCCGCCGGCGGGCAGTCCGCCGGAGAGCGACTCCCGGCGCAGGGCCTCCCGCGCCAGGGAAATATCGGAAAAATACAGATGGTCCGAGTGGGCCGCCAGGCGGTTCTGCTCGAAGATCTGCGGGTCTTCTACGACACTATAGGAAAACTGCTGCTTGGTCACGTGTTTCGTTCTTCCTTTCCTTATCTGTTTAATCCAGTATCCACTTCAGGCTCTCCAACACGCAGAGCATCTGGTATTTGATCAGATACACGGCGTGATAGCATTCCGGATGCCTCTCCTTGATCATTTCGAGCAGCGGCATAACGTACTGCTCTGTCTCCGTGATGTAGGACGCCATCTTCTCCGGGGAGAAGCCGACGGGCATACAGGAGATGTTGTTGCACCGGTCGACGACCTTGACCAGGGAGGCGTCCCGGTCCGCGCCGATCCCCCGGTAGTGGACCGCCATGGCCTCCTGCCGGTCCGCGCTCTCCTTGGGGAGGAAGCTGACCAGCTGCACGGTCCGCACCACCCGCGGCGTCATGCCTTCCGCCAGGAGGTCCTCGGCGCTCATGCCGCAGTCCTCCATCACATCGTGAAGCAGGGCTGCCGCCACCAGCTCATCCTCATCAAGCCCGAGGCCCACCAGATGGCAGGCAACGGTCAGCGGATGCACGATGTAGGGCACGCCGGAAGCGCCCTTGCGCACCTGGCCCTCATGCAGGCGCCTGGCCAGGGGCAGGGCTTTGCAGGTCAGCCACATTTCCCGCGCGGCGCTGTAGCCGCGCAGCCAGCTGTAGGTCTTCTTTGCCGAAAAAAACTGGTCTTTCAGGATCCAGGGCTCGTGGGCGATCTGTCCCTCCCCGAACAGCCACCCCACGGTCCTGCCAAACTCATGGGCAAGATCCGCAAGGACCTGGGTGGGCGGCAGCGCGGTGCCCGCCATCCATCTCTCTACGGTTTCCGGATCCGTGCCCAGCGCAGCCGCCAGCTGCGGGACACTGATCCCCGCTTCCGCGGCTGCCTGTCTGATTTTCTGTGCCATGTCTGTCTGCCGCGTACTTTTCATTCAATCCTCACTTTCTTTTTTTCTGTTGGTCATCGCTTCCTTTCTTTGCAGTTGACGATAAAGACCGGAGTCCCCTTTTTGCGGGAGGCCCCGGTCTTTTTGTTTTCTCTTTACTCAATCTTTGATCCGGATCATACCGGCCACAGCGTCCCCGAGCTTTCCGGCAGCCGCATAGTATTCACGGTGCGTCATGCGCCCGGTGATCACGCCAAACTCGCCAGACAGCTGCGGGCATTCGATGAAGCGGCAGCCCTCGCCGAAAACAGCGGCGGCTTCCTCTTTGGTCTTCCCCGCCACGCGCACGAAGAACAGGCTGTCCACATCCAGCGGATCCATCAGCTCGATCTTCCTGTTCACCCAGCCGCAGTGCAGATGCTCGTGCAGGTGCTGCGCCTCCTCGATCACGTCCGCCACGACG
>CAMOKZ010000195.1 GCA_946618155.1 uncultured Lachnospiraceae bacterium
CCCGGATACCTATTTCGAATTTCCGCTCACCGCGTCAGTGCTGAGCAGATAAGAAAAGACAGGAAAAGAGAACTCACTTTTACAGGAGAACGCTATGCAATACTATCTTCTGGCTGACACCGTGCAGCCCTGCACCCAGGAGCAAATCAGCGCCGGGACAGGCTGCCAGTACGCGGCCGTTCTGACAACGGCAGAGTGGGCAGTGCAGCGGGACCGGTTTGATATGGGAATCGAGCTGGAACCGGATACCGCGGATATTCATAACACAAAGGCGGAGGTCAACTATGACTCGCTCACCGGTTCCTTCCGCATCCCGGACCGGGAGAATATCGGCACCCGTGATTTTCGTTTCGCCTTCGCGCTGGACGAAAAGGGCATCGTATTCATTGATGACAGCGGCAAAGCGGAGCAGATGATCGACGAGATCCGCCGCAAGAAACGCTGGCGCAGCCCCAGTCTGGAGCGCTTTCTGTACGATTTCCTGGAACAGATCGTGGAAGGCGATCTGCGGATCATGGAGCGCTATGAGGACGAACTGAACAAGATCGAAGATGCCATTCTGGAAGAGAATGACGAGGGAGACCTCGGGCGGGTGATCGAGATTCACAACGATATCCGCAGGCTGCTGGTGCACTATGAGCAGGTCATCGACATGGCGCAGGAGTTTGAGGAGAACGAGAACGGTTTCTTCAACGAGGATAACCTGCGGTACATCCATCTGTTCATGAACCTGATGGCCAGGCGGTACGACTCCGCCTCATCCCTTCGCGACCACACCATGCAGGTGCGCGATCTCCATCACGCGCAGCTGGAGGTGCGGCAGAACCGGATCATGACGCTGCTTACCGTCATCACCACCATCTTTATGCCCCTGACGCTGATCGCGGGCTGGTACGGGATGAATTTCCGCTATATGCCGGAACTGGAATGGCAGCACGGCTACCCGATCGTGATTCTGGTGAGCATTGCGGTCGTGGTGTTCTGTCTGATCCTGTTCAAGAAGAAAAAGTGGCTGTAGGAAGGAGACAACATAGATGAAGATGACCAAAGGGAGATCCCTGCTGATCACCGCCCTGATTGCGTTTGTATTTGCGCTGCTAGTAGGGAGATTCTTATTTTACAAAACCGGCCCCCTGATCGAGATCACGGGGATAGAAAAGCAGCTGCCGGAGGCTGACTGCATACTCGCGTCAGAACGGGGCCTTGCGATAGGCATAGCGCAGATCATGGTAGAAAATGCCTACGGAAAGGAAAACGTGAGCTGGAGGCCGGTCCCCTGGTCCTGTAAAAAAGAGGGGAACCAGATCACGGTAAATGCTGACGTGTGGATAAAAGATGACCGGGGCAATAAGACCAGGTATGACATTCACAGTGAGATCGTCCACGAAAGAGGGGATAGGGCTTACCCTATTCTGCTGCTTGCGGTCGGGGACGAAGTGCTGATCGACAATAGAACGGCGGTCTGACGGCGATAAGCCGGCAGACCGCCATTTTTGGTCATATATGTTTACGCCATCACAGGACTAGACTGTGCATTCGCCCGTTCTCATGCATCCAGCCAGGTGCTGGCTTCCTTCAGTACCCGATTGCGGCCAGGGCCTTGTCCAGCGTCCTGGCGACGGCGAGGGTGAAGTCACTGCTCACATGGGGCTGCTCGCCGGATGCGATGCAGCGGCCGAGCTGCGCGACCTCGAGGCTGTAGTTCTGCGGGGTATCCACATAGCGGGTGATGATCTCACCATCCGTGACGATCTGATAGGAGAGACGCCCGGTCTGGTTAAATTCCGCGTCGGTGCGCAGGACGCCCTTCGTGCCGTGGATCTGCAGCCGGTCGATGCGCCTGTCCTGTTCAGTGGCCAGCAGCATGCCGCAGGTGAAGGCGGCGCGCACGCCGTCAGGGTAGGTGAGGAAGCCGGTCGTCAGCCGGTCCACGCCCTCGCCGGAAAAGTCCGCGGCGGCGCTGACGCGCTCAGGCTCGCCCAGCAGCCAGATCGACTGGGAGATGCAGTAGCAGCCAAGATCGTAGAGGCTGCCGCCCAGGGTCTCCCTGCGCATGCGGATGTTGGAGATATCGTAGTCCGAGGTGACGAAGGCGTTCTCCAGATAGCGCACCTCGCCGATCACGCCGCTGTCCAGCTCTTTCTTGAGGGCGGCGATGAGGGGGCTGTGCAGGTAGGCGAAGGCCTCCATCAGCAGCACGCCGTTTTCCTTTGCCGCGGCCTGCATCTCGGCTGCCTGGGCAGCGGTGGGGGCCAGGGGCTTCTCGCAGAGGATGTGCTTGCCGGCCTTCGCGGCCTTGATCACCCACTCGTAGTGCAGATGGTTGGGAAGGGGAATATAGACCGCCTCCACAGCCGGATCCGCCAGCAGCGCTTCGTAGCTGTCGTAGGCCTTCTCGAAGCCGAACTGCGCCTTGAACTGCTCCGCCTTCTCCATGCTGCGTCCGGCGATGGCGTAGAGCGTGCAGTTTTCGGCAAGCAGCATGCCGGGGATGGTCTGCCCTTTGGCGATGCCAGCCGTGCCAAGCACGCCCCAATTGATTTTCCGCATAGGATAACCTCCTTTTTTCTGTTTGTGTGTTTAGATAAAATCAGTTCTGCAGCATCGTTTCCAAAGTTTATTCTTAGCCAATAGTATAGTACAGAAGAGAACATCACGCCAGTAAATCCGCCTCCAAAAGGGAGGTGAAACGGGAAGATCTGTGCTATAATGAAGACTCACATAGTAATAGATAGGTGGGTGCAAAAATGAATATTACACAGCTGAAATACGTGCTGAGCACAGCGGCATCTTCCTCCATGCGGGAAGCCGCGACACGGCTCTTTGTTTCGCAGCCGGCGCTGTCCGCCAGCATCCGGGACCTGGAGGACGAGCTGGGCTTTCTCATCTTCGAGAGGACCAGCAAGGGCATCTCGCTGACCGACGCCGGCAGGGAGTTCGTCATCTACGCGAAGAAGGCCGTGGGGCAGTATGAGGTGCTGGAGGAGCGGTACCTGGCAAGGGACAGGGATAAGGAATTCTTTTCCGTGTCGACCCAGCACTATAACTTCGCGATCAAAGCCTTTACGGCCGTCATCCGGGAAACGGATCCGGAGAGATTCGTTTTCTCCATCCACGAGACAAAGACAAGGGACGTGCTGGATGATGTCAGATCCCTGAAGAGCGAGGTGGGCGTCATTTCCTTTTCCGGCGCGAACGAAGAGGTCATCCGGAAGCTGTTCCGGGACTATCAGCTGGAGTTTGTCCCGCTGATGAGGAGAGATACCTACGCCTACGTATGGAAGACCCATCCCTTTGCCGGGCGGGAGGAGATCTCCATTGAAGAACTGCAGGATTACCCCTGCATCGCCTTTGACCAGACGGATGACAGCAGCTATTACCTGTCGGAAGAGGCCATGGCGGATTACGACTTTAAAAAACTGATCAGGTCCGATGACCGGGCTACCACCATGGAGATCATTGCCGAACTGGACGGCTACTCCATCGGATCGGGCATGCTGGCCGGGGAGGAGGCCATCCTGGACGGCCTCGTCTCCATCAAGCTGAAGGAGGAGG
>CAMOKZ010000196.1 GCA_946618155.1 uncultured Lachnospiraceae bacterium
GATCTCACCCGTCGCGATACCACGGATGATCAGCGTGCTCGCCTGGCTGCCGGAATTGCCGCCCGTATCCATCAGGGTCGGGATGAAGCTGACCAGCAGCGGGATGACCGCGAAGGCGGCCTCGTAATGGTTCAGGATCTGTCCGGAGATCGTGGAGCTGAGCATGAGGACGAACAGCCAGGGCAGGCGGTTGCGCGCCAGTTCGAAAACGCTCGTTTTGAGGTAGGGCTTCTCACTGGGCGCCATAGCGGCCATTTTCTGGAAGTCCTCGGTCGCCTCCTGCTCCATGACGTCGACGATATCGTCGACGGTCACGATGCCGACCAGACGGGACTCTTTATCGACGACCGGCAGAGCCAGCAGGCCGTACTTGTTGAAGGTCGCGGCCACTTCCTCCTGGTCGTCCGTCGTGTAGGCGAACATGACGTTGTCGTCCATGATCTCCTCCACGCTCTTTTCATAGGGGTTCATCAGCAGGTCCTTGAGCGTGACCACGCCGATCAGCTTGCGGGACGGGTTGATGACGTAACAGGTGTAGATCGTCTCCTTGTCCACGCCGTTCTTGCGGATGTAGGCGAAGGACTCCTCAACGGTCATCTGCGGGCGCAGCGCCACGTACTCCGCCGTCATGATCGCGCCGGCGCTGTCGTCAGGGTACTGCAGGTACTGATTGATCAGCGTGCGCGTCTCCGGCGTAGCCCCCTTCAGGATACGCTTGACCACCGTGGCCGGCAGTTCCTCCACCATATCCACGGCGTCATCGATGGCCAGGTCTTCAATGATCATATGCAGTTCCCGGTCATCAAGGGCGGTAATGATGCTCTTCTGCACATCGACATCTAGGCAGGCAAACGTGTCTGCCGCCAGGTCCTTCGGCAGAAGGCGGAAAGTCACCAGCGCCTTTTCAGGCGACAGCTCCGTCAGGACTTCCGCGATATCGACCTCATTCATATCGCAGAGCATCTCTTTGAGCTTTCTGAAATGCTTTTTGTCGGCAAGGTCCGTCAGTTCCCTGAGCTCCTCATCGGTAAGAGACATTTCCGCACCCCCTTTTCGTCCTTTTTTCGGGCGCCCGGCAGGCTCCCAATCTATATTTTATCCTTTTCAGGAAAGTGCGTCAACCGCGGGATAGCGCGGCTTTGCGGCCCGCTGCGGGGCCTGCCGCGTAAAGAGACCGGGCACAGCCCCTGCTGCCCCCGGCCCCCGCAAATCTCCAGTATCTGAATGGACTTATCTCCCGGTCCGCGCCGTAATTCTCAGGAAAGCGCTCCCGCGGATCAGCCTGCCTGCTCCTCGCTCTCCGGCTTTTCAAAGCCGGCAAGCTCGGGATGCTTCCTCTTCTCTTTCGTATAGTTCTCGTAGGGCGGAACCTTATGCTCCTCGGAGGCCCAGATCTTTGCCGCCTCCGGCGCCCACTTCGCGGCGTAGTCGTCGCACTTTCCGCACAGCTCCTCGACGGATTCCGGCGACTCCAGGTTGGTCTGGTGCGCGCCCGTCTCCGCGATGATCTTGCGGAGCATCTGCGGATTCTCCAGCATCGGGCAGGGACGCAGATGGTTGCGGTTGAAGGGCTGGCCTTCATGGTACATCCTGAACAGCGGGCTCTGCAGCATCTCCAGGATGGAGTTGTCGTGGATGTTCGTATCCGAGAAGTGGATGAACACGCACGGCTCCGCGTCGCCGTTGGAGTTGATGTGGAAGTAGTTCCTGCCGCCGGCGATGCAGCCGCCGACGAACTCGCCGTCGTTCTGGAAGTCCATCGGATAGAAGCCGATGTCGCACTTGTCGGAGCGGACATAGCGGATCCTGTCGATCATCATCTTTCTCTGCTCGACGGTGGGCATCAGGGACGGAACGGCGTTGCTGCCGACCGGCATATAGTGGAAGTAGAACCCAAAGCGCGCGCCCTTGTCGGCGATAAAGCGCAGGAACTCCTCGCTGGTGACGGCTTCCACGTTCTGGCTGGTGTAGCAGATCGAAGTACCGTAGACGATCCCGTATTTCTTGAGCAGATCCATCGCTTTCATCACGGCCTCGTAGTGGCCTTCGCCGCGGCGGGCGTCGTTGGTCTCCGGCGTCCCCTCGATGGAAAGCATGAAGGTCAGGTTGCCCAGCTCCACGACCTTCTTGCACAGCTCCTCATCGATCAGCGTCGAATTGGAGTAGGCCGCGAACATGCAGTCGTGATGCTTCTCGCACAGGCGCAGGATATCTTTCTTGCGCACCATGGGCTCGCCGCCGGTCATCATATACAGATGCACGCCCAGGGCCTTGCCCTCGGTGACGATCTTGTCCATATCCTCGAAGCTCAGGTTGGCCTTGTGGCCGTAGGTGCCGGACCAGCAGCCGACGCAGTGCATGTTGCAGGCCATGGTCGGATCAAAGAGGATGAGCCACGGGATGTTGCAGTCGTATTTCTCCCTCATCTTGCGGATGGTCTTCGTGCCGCGGAAGAAAGACTCATAGCCGAGGTTGAGCAGCATGGTCCGCAGGAATTTCGGGTTGGCCTCCATGATGACCCTGTCGATGAAATTCATCCAGCGGCTGTCCGGATTCTGAATGGCCGCGCGCACTTTGTCCAGCGTCTCCGCCTTCGCGCCGCTGCCGTAAAACTTTGCCGCCGCGTCGACCAGCTTCAGGTAGGTGGCGCGCCGGTCTTCCGAACGGTCAAGATGCTTCAGGAACTGATCCACGATCACCGCAAATGTCTGCCTCTCGGCAGCGTGGGTAACATTCTCAACTACTTTAGCCATGCTTAACTTCCTCCTGCACTTGTATTTCTTTTCACAGATGCTGTGTAATACGTTTTTGTCTCTTCGCGGCTCCCTGCCGTCCTCTTTTCTCAGGGGCGCAGATAGCGCACGATCACGTCAATGCCGACGGCCGCGAACAGCAGTCCGCCCGCCAGATAAAGTCCCGGACGGATGACGGGGCCCTGCCGGTATCCGAGATAGGTCCCCGCCAGTACGGCGAGGATGGTCGCGCAGGCCACGGTAATGCACGCGATCCCGATCTCATGCCCCAGAAAGCCCCAGCAGATCCCCGCCAGGAAGGTATAGACCGCAATGATCGCGGCCTTGGCCAGAATGTTCTTATACCGGATCTCCGCGGCCTTTTCGATGATCACTTCCCTGCGCACAGCCTTGGTGATCATATAGGCGGCAAGTCCGAAAAAGATCACGACTGCCAGAAAATAGCACATCCGCTTCAGATCGATGGAACCGGATTTCCGCAGAAACGGAATCATGGCAAGCTGATAGCCGCCGTACATGGCAGCGATCTGCAGCAGGAAAAAGATCCCGCACACCGCGGCGATCGCCTTAGGTTTGATCGCCGGGAGCATCGTGCCCTCATATTCTGAAACGAGAAAAACGTTGATCGAAAGACCGATCACGATCAGCAAAACCTCAACCAGGTTCACCCCTACTTCACCTCCACCACAGGAGTTTAGCGCAGCGCCGGAAAAAATGCAAAATACAACCTTCGGAAAGCGTACCGGCAGAACGACACATCGTGCAAAATGTAGTTCCTATTCAC
>CAMOKZ010000197.1 GCA_946618155.1 uncultured Lachnospiraceae bacterium
TTAGGTATTTCTAACCTCAGGTGGAAAGAAAAGCACCGATCATGATGTCGATGCTGTCGTTCTGTCACAAAGAGCCTGATAAAAACAAATCTGCAATGGATCAGACAAAGCAGATTAGATATCGCTAACAATGAATATGATAACCTAACCAGTGCCTCCTGTCAAGTGAGAATCCTTCTCTACATGGTGCGGGGCTTACGCCCCCTTCCCCCAATAGTGGCATCCGAACCCGGCCGCCATCAGCACCGCGTATCCCACAAGCCACCCTGCGGCGGGCAGAGCCGGCCCGGGCTTTACGCCCGCGTAGAGCAGCATCGCGGACAGGAATACATACACGCCGGCCAGCAGCAGGCCGATAAAGAACCGGCTTCCGCTGATCACGATGACTGCCGCGCAGATCAGGGCACAGAGAATGGTCACCAGAGCGTTGCCGTAGGGCACGGCCTCCTGCAGCCAGGCAAGGCCAAGTCCGGCGAGCACCGTGAGGATAACGGCGAAGGAGACCTGGAAGATCCAGAGGATGGCGTTCACGATGGCGGGCAGGTGTCTGAACCAGTGCCAAAAGGAACACAGCACCGCCAGCAGGCAGCCCAGCACGATCAGGGCGAGTCCCTCGCGGATATTATAGGAAAGGGTATCGGTAAAGACCCTTCCGCCCCGGATGGCGGAGGCGAAGGGGAAAACTCCCGCGGCTGCGGAAAACAGATCCCTGAAGCTGCGCGCCCTGATCGCCGCGCGGGCGGCGGAGACTGCGGTAACCTTCCCCGACGGCGCCGTCAGGAAAACGACGCTGCACAGGCTGGTCATTGCGGCTGCGGACGAAAAAAACAGGAGAACGGACGGCAGGAACCCTTTTTTCTTCTTCAAAGCTTCCGCCCCCTTTCCCCTGTTTTCTGTTTTCTATGCTTTGTTCTCTATTTCTGTTTCCTGTCCGGTTTCTCTCTTACTTCTTTTTCCCGAACAGGTGCGCCTTGCGCTCTGTGCCGTTCTTCAGTCTGGCGATGTTGCCTCTGTGCTCCCAGACCGCCAGCAGCGCCAGCGCCAGGGCGACCAGGTAGAGCTCGATCAGCCTGCCCTGGGTCATGTGGAAATGTCCCATCTGGCCGAGCACGACCAGCTCGATCAGGATGCCCGCGTACACAAGGAGCGAGCCCAGGGATACGTAACCCGTCAGCAGCACCGTGCCGAAGAAGGTGATCACGCCCAGCACCGTCATGATCGGATCAAAGGCGATGACCAGGCCCGCGGTCGCCGCAATGCCCTTGCCGCCGCGGAAATTCAGGTAAAACGGGAAGTTATGCCCGAGGATGACGCCGGCCGCGGTGTAAAAGCTCAGCAGCGGCATCATATCCGCATAGGTCCTGCCGAACAGGAGCCTCACCAGGATGATCGCGAAGATACATTTCAGGCAGTCGCCCGCGAAGGTGAGCAGGCCGGCCTTTCTGCCCAGCGTGCGCATCATGTTCGTGGTGCCCGCGTTTCCGCTGCCGTAGTTGCGGATATCGATCCCGTTCATCCTGCCGATGATATAGCTCGTCTGAAACAGGCCGAACAGATAGCCGATCAGAATGCAGACAAGGCGTATCATACTCTGCCCTCCTTATCCTTTCTCTCGCGGATGATGAACCGCATGGACGTCCCGCGGAACCCGAAGGCCTCCCGGATCTGGTTCTCAATGTACCGCGTGTAGGAAAAATGCATCAGTTCTTTATCGTTGACAAAGATCACGAAGGTGGGCGGTTTGATGCCGGCCTGGGTGATGTAGTAGAGCTTCAGCCTCTTGCCCTTGTCGGCCGGCGGCTGCTGCATCGCGACCGCCTCCGAGAGGATCTCGTTGAGGACGCCCGTCGCCACGCGCATGGTCTGGTTCTCGATGACCATGTCGATGGTCTCAAACAGCCTCGGCAGGCGCTGTCCCGTCATCGCGGAGATGAACAGGATCTCCGCGTAGCTCATAAAGGAGAGCACGCGGCGCACCTCTTCAGTCACGCGGTAGATGGTCTTGTCGTCCTTCTCGACGGCGTCCCACTTGTTCACCGCGATGATGATGCCTTTGCCGCGGTCATGGGCGATGCCCGCGATCTTCGCATCCTGCTCGGTCACGCCCTCGGTCGCGTCGATGACCAGGACGACCACATCCGCTCTCTCCACCGCAGTCACGGTGCGGATGATGCTGTAGCGCTCCAGATCCTCCTTGATCTTGCTCTTGCGGCGAAGGCCGGCGGTATCGATAAAGCAGTATTCCCTGTCTCCGCGCTTCACCACGGCATCCACCGCGTCGCGGGTCGTGCCGGCGATCTCGGAAACGATCAGACGGTTCTCGCCGAGCAGCTTGTTGATCAGCGAAGACTTGCCCACGTTGGGCTTGCCGACGATCGCGATCTTCGGGCGCTCATCCTCCTGCTCATCCTCATCAGCGGGCGGGAAATGCTCCGCGACGGCGTCCAGCAGTTCGCCGAGGCCCGTGCGGTTGGCGGACGAGATGGGATAGGGATCCCCGATGCCCAGGTTGTAGAATTCGTAGACATCCGCCTGATCCCGGACAAAGCTGTCCACCTTGTTGACGGCAAGGACGACCGGCTTGTGCGAGCGGCGCAGCATATCCGCGACGCGCGCGTCCGAGTCGACAAGGCCCTGCCGCACATCGGTCATAAAGATGATGACGTCCGCGGTATCGATGGCGATCTGTGCCTGCTCGCGCATCTGGCTTAAGATGATGTCCGCGCTGTCAGGCTCGATGCCGCCGGTATCGATGAGGGTGAAGCGCCGGTCCAGCCACTCTACATCGGCGTAGATCCGGTCCCGCGTCACACCGGGCGTATCCTTAATAATAGAAATATTTTCACCGGCCAGGGCGTTGAAGAGCGTGGACTTTCCCACGTTCGGGCGCCCGACAATGGCCACGATCGGTCTGCTCATGAATCTTCCTCCATGCCGAGCAGGCTTTTCATAAGCGCCCGGCCGCTTGATTTTACAATACGGACCTTGATTTGTAAAGCGTTTTCAAGGTCTGCGACGGTCACGTCGTCCAGCAGCACCTGCTCGCCGCTGCGCAGCAGATTGCAGGGCAAAAGGAGCTCTGTCCCAAGCTGCTGTCCGCCAAGCTGCGCGATGAGGTCCTGCCCCGTCAGCAGCCCGGACACCGTGATCCGCTCGCCGAAAAAGTCGTTGCGGATGGCGTAGACGTGCACCTTCAGATGTGGATACCGCGCCTCCACCTTCTCCACCAGCTGGCACATGACCGGATACATCAGGCGGCCCGTGGCCAGGGAGATCTCGCGGGGGGCGGCGCCCGGCTGCCCGGCAGCTTCTACTGTCGCGGCACTCGCAGCTCCGCCGGCCTTGGCCTGCTCACGCATCTCCTCTGCCTCACCGCTCTCCTCGAATTCCTCCAGTGCGGCGTCCAGCTCAGTGATCAGCAGCCGCACCATGCCGACGCCGTTCTCCAGCTGGCGGTACTCCTCGTAGGCTTCCTCGGGCGGGAAGGGACGCCCCGACAGAAAATACCACTCAT
>CAMOKZ010000198.1 GCA_946618155.1 uncultured Lachnospiraceae bacterium
CTGGTGACGCTTCGCGTGACAAGGGGAAAACGCTTTGACGGGGACGTCTTTCTGCTCTACCTGATCTGCTACGGGGCAGGGCGTTTTTTCATCGAAGGCCTGCGCACCGACCAGCTTCTGCTGTGGAACGGCGGACCGGCAGTCTCTCAGGTGCTCTCCGCGGTGTTTGTGCTGGCGGGAGCGGGCATCCTGGCCTGGCGGCATGCGCGTGGGAAAGCAGGAAGCGGAGACAGGTAGTAATAAGAGTAAGAGGAGAGTAAAAGGGGTAACGCGCGGACAGGCCGCGCACGGGGAGGAATATATGGCCGCATCTGATGTGGGAATCGATCTGGGTACATCGAGTATCCTGGTCTATGTTAAAGGAAAGGGCGTTGTGCTGAAGGAGCCGTCCATCGTCGCGTTCGACCGGGATTCCGGCAAGGTGAAGGCGATCGGCGAGGAGGCGCGGCTGATGCTCGGCCGCACGCCCGGCAATATCGTGGGGATCCGCCCCGTACAGCACGGCATCATCTCCGACTATCTCGTGACGGAGCAGATGCTGCGCTACTTTATTCAGAAAGCCGTGGGAAGACTGTCCTTCCGCAAGCCGCGCGTGAGCATCTGTGTCCCGTACTCGGTGACGGAGGTGGAGCGCAAGGCCGTTGAGGACGCCGCGTTTCAGGCGGGCGCCCGGGAGGTGCAGCTGATCGAGGAGCCGATCGCGGCCTGCATCGGCGCGCAGATCGACATCTCCAGACCGAGCGGAAACATGATCGTGGATATCGGCGGCGGCACCAGCTGCGCGAGCATCCTGTCCATCGACGGGATCGTGGTGAGCCGCGCCATCCCGCTGGGCGGGGACGACCTGGACGAGGCGATCGTCAAATATGTCAAGAATACCTATAACTTGGTGATCAGCGAGCAGGCGGCCGAGGAGATCAAGATCATGATCGGGACGGCCTACGAGCGCCCCGAGCAGATCACGATGGACGTGAGCGGGCGCGATATCGTGACCGGTCTGCCCAAGACCGTGAAGATCACGAGCGAGGATACCCGCCAGGCCATGAAGGACTGTATCGGCCAGATCGTGGATCTGGTGCACAGCGTGCTGGAGCGCACGCCGCCGGAGCTTGCCTCCGACGTGGTGCAGCGCGGCATCGTGCTGGTGGGCGGCGGCGCCCTGCTGGGCGGCCTCGAGGAACTGATCGAGTCTAAGACAGGCGTCAATACGCTGACGGCCGAGGATCCCATGACGGCCCTCGTCAAAGGGGCAGGCCTCTACATGGAGCTGATGGCGGATGGAAATTATTGAGGGCTATGTAGATCACATTATCTACAGGAATACGGAGAACGGGTACACGGTGCTCGTTCTCGTCTGTGACGGGGAGGAGACCACCTGCGTGGGGACCCTCCCTCTTCTTTCTGAAGGGCAGCAGATCGCGGCCCGGGGCGAGTTTACGGAGCACGCCGCCTACGGCAGGCAGTTTAAGATCCGGGCCTACGAAGAGAAGGAGCCGGGCGATGCGGCCGCCATGGAGCGGTATCTCGGGTCCGGCGCCATCAAGGGGATCGGCGCCGCGCTGGCGGCGAGGATCGTGAAGAAGTTCGGGGATGAGACCTTCCGGATCATCGAGATGGAGCCGGAGCGGCTGGCCGAGGTCAAGGGCATCAGCCGGCGCAAGGCCATCGAGATCGCCGGGCAGATGGAAGAGAAGAAGGATATGCGCGGGGCCATGCTGTTCCTGCAGCAGTACGGCATCTCCAACAATATGTCGGTCAAGCTCTACCAGCGCTACGGCGCGGATATCTACCGGGTCATCCGGGAGAACCCCTACCAGCTGGCGGACGAGGTGACCGGGATCGGCTTTAAGATGGCCGACGAGATCGCGAGGAAGGCCGGCATCAGCGCCGACTCGGATTTCCGCATCCGCAGCGGCATCCTCTACGTCCTGCTGCAGGCCTCCGCGGAGGGGCACATCTACCTGCCGATGGACGAGGTGGTGCATCGGACCGGCACTCTGCTGGACATCCCCCTGACGGACGCGGACGACCAGATGCGGGACATGATGGTGGAGAAGAAGATCGTGGTCAGGCGGGAGGAGGAGCTTCGCGTGTACGCGGCCTCCGCCTACTACCAGGAGCTCGGCTGCGCGAGAATGCTTCATGACCTGAACGTGTTTCAGAAGATCGATGAGAAGAAGGTGCTTTCCCGGCTGGCCGGTATCGAAAAGCATACCCGGCTGGAGCTGGACGAGCTGCAGCGCAAGGCCATTCTGGAGGCGGCGCGCTGCGGGCTGATGGTCATCACGGGCGGCCCCGGTACCGGCAAGACCACGACGATCAACGCGATGATCGCCTACTTTGAGTCCATGGGCATGAATATCGCCCTGGCCGCGCCCACGGGGCGCGCGGCTAAACGGATGACGGAGGCGACGGGCCACGAAGCCCGCACCATCCACCGGCTGCTCGAGGTGAGCGGCGACCCGGACACGGGATCCCTCGCCTTCGGGCGTGACCAGGAGACTCCGCTGGAGGAGGATGTGGTCATCATCGATGAGATGTCGATGGTGGATCAGCTTCTGCTCTACGCCCTTCTGGTGGCCGTTCCCGTCGGGACGAAGCTGATCCTGGTGGGGGATGTGAACCAGCTTCCCTCCGTGGGTCCCGGCAGCGTCCTGAAGGACATCATCAGTTCCGGGTGCTGCAGCGTGGTGCGCCTGACCAGGATCTTCCGGCAGGCCCAGGAGAGCGATATCGTGGTAAACGCCCACCGGATCAACCGGGGCGAGCACATGTCCCTGGACAACAAGAGCAAGGACTTCTTTTTCCTGCGGCGCCAGGACGCCAACCGGATCATCAGCAACGC
Source organism: uncultured Lachnospiraceae bacterium (assembly GCA_946618155.1). Lineage (GTDB taxonomy): Bacteria > Bacillota > Clostridia > Lachnospirales > Lachnospiraceae > CAMOKZ01. The sequence goes on from CAMOKZ010000198.1 coordinate 2,846, forward strand.
GATCACGCTGGTGCAGGATAAGCTGCCCCGCTACGTGGGGGCCGGCTGGCGCGACATCCAGATCCTGACGCCCACCCGCAAGGGACTGCTGGGCGTGGAGCGGCTCAACGGCATCCTGCAGACCTACCTTAACCCTGCGGACCGCAGCAAGCGGGAGTACGCCTACGGGGACCACCTCCTGCGGGAGGGGGACAAGGTCATGCAGATCCGGAACAATTACCAGGCGGTCTGGAGCATCCGCGGGCGCTACGGCGTCGAGATCTCCCGCGGGACCGGCATCTTTAACGGCGATATCGGAACGGTCGACTCGATCGATGAGATGGGGAGGATCCTGACGGTGGAATTCGACGATGGGCGGATGGTCGAATACCCCTTCGAGAACCTCGACGAGCTGGAGCTCGCCTACGCCGTGACGATCCACAAATCCCAGGGCAGTGAGTACCCGGCGGTGGTCATTCCGCTGCTTGCCGGGCCGCAGATGCTGATGAACCGGAACCTGCTCTACACAGCCGTGACGAGGGCGAAAAAGTGCGTCGTCCTGGTCGGGGACGAGGAAGTCTTCTTCCGCATGATCGACAACACGGCGGAGCAGAAACGCTGGACGACCCTTGCCGAAAGGCTCAAGGAGCTGGAGCACGGCAGGGAGGA
>CAMOKZ010000199.1 GCA_946618155.1 uncultured Lachnospiraceae bacterium
AGCATCGTCAACATCTCCTCGTCCCGCGACCGGATGAGCCAGCCGCAGACGGAGAGCTACACGGCGGCGAAGGGCGGCATTGCCGCGCTCACCCACGCCCTGGCGGTGAGCCTTGCCGGGAAGGTGCGGGTAAATTCCGTTTCGCCCGGCTGGATCGATACTGATGACGCGGTGTACGAGGGACCGGACGCCGTCCAGCAGCCGGCAGGGCGCGTCGGAAACCGGCGGGATATCGCGGAGACGGTCCTGTTTCTTTGCTCCGCGAAGGCGGGCTTTATCACGGGGGAGAACATCTGCGTCGACGGCGGCATGACCCGGCAGATGATCTACCACGGGGACTTCGGGTGGAAACTGGAGGAATAGACGGATGATCATCAACACGGGACAGCGCACGGACATCCCGGCCTTCTACGCGGAGTGGTTTGCAAACCGCCTGCGGGAAGGCTTTGTCTGCGTGCGCAGCCCCTACGACCCGCAGCTGGTCAGCCGCTACCGCCTGGACCCTTCGGTGGTGGACGCGATCGGGTTCTGCACGAAAAACCCGGCGCCCATGTTCCCCTACATGGACCTGCTGGACGGGTACCGCCAGTACTGGCACATGACGATCACGCCCTATGGCAGGGATATCGAACCGAACGTGCCGGACAAGCACCGGCTGCTTGAGGACTTCTGCCGGCTCTCGGAAAAGGTCAGCGCGCAGCGGATGGTCTGGCGCTATGACCCCATCTTTCTTACCGCGCGCTATTCCGCGGAGTATCATCTGAAGGCCTTCGCGCAGATGGCCCGGCGGCTGGAGGGAAGCACACGGATCGTCGTGATCAGTTTTATCGATCTGTACCAGAAGGTGAAGCGGAATTTCCCGGAGGCGCGGGAGGTGCCGAAGGAAGAGAGGATAGGGCTGGGAAAGGAGATCATCCGCATTGCCGGGGAGCACGGGATGACGGTGCGGCCCTGCGCGGAGGGGGACGAGCTTGCGCCCTACGGCGCGGACTGCGGCGGCTGCGCGACGGCGGAGACGATCAGCAGGGCGATCGGCGTAAGGCTTAACGTGCCGAAGCTTAAACTGGGACGCCCGACCTGCGCCTGCTATATCTCCGGCGACATCGGGGCGTACGATACCTGCGCGCATCTCTGCCGGTACTGCTACGCGAACAGCGACCCCGCCCGGGTCGCGGAGAACCGGCGCCTGCATGATCCCGCCTCCCCCTTCCTGATCGGGGGATACAGAGAAGGGGACCGGATCCATGACGTGGAGCAGAGCTCATGGATCGATCCCCAGATCACACTGTTCGATGAATGGCGATGAGAGAGCAGAAGCGTGACCGCTGCATCGTGATCAGCGCTGCGGCAGCGCGCACAGCTGCCAGAAGGCCACCGCGGAGGCGGCCGCCACGTTGAGGGAGTCGACGCCGTGGGACATGGGAATGCGCACGGTGTAATCGCAGGCCGCGATCGTCCCGGGGGAGAGACCGTCCCCCTCCGCGCCCAGAAGGAGAGCCAGCCGCTCCTGTCTGCCGAGGACAGGGGCGTCAAGGGGAAGAGAATCGTCCCTGAGGGCCAGGGCGCAGGTGACAAAGCCGAGCTCTTTTAAGAGAGCGAGCCCTTCGCCCGGCCAGGGGCAGTCCTTCCCGAATACGGTCCAGGGGATCTGAAACACGGTCCCCATGCTGACCCGGGAGGCGCGCCGGTAGAGCGGATCGCAGCAGCCCCCTGCCAGCAGGACGCCGTCCGCGCCAAGCGCGGCCGCGCTGCGGAAGATGGCGCCGATGTTGGTCGGATTGACCACATTTTCCAGAATGGCGATCCGTTTCGCGCCGCGAAGTTCTTTTTCCAGGAATTCCCGGACCGGGGCGGGGCGTCTGCGGCGCATGGCGCAGAGCATGCCGCGGGTCATGGGATAGCCGCCGATCCCGCGCAGCACCGCCTCCGCCGCCGCGTAGGCGGGGACATCGGGGCAGCGCTCCAGGATGGGGCGGCCCTCCCCCAGGAACTGCTTCTTCTCGCCGAGGAAGGAGAGGGGCGTATAGCCCGCGTCAAGGGCCCGGGAAATGACCTTCGGGCTCTCCGCGATAAAGACGCCGGGCTCCGGCTCGAACATCCGGTAGAGCTGGATCTCCGGCACGTTCCGGTAGAGGGCGGCTTCCGGACAGGAAAGATCACTAAGTTCGATCAGTGTGCACATGGGTTACCTCGCGCCGGTCAGCAGGGCGTCCGTTTTCTTCGTGAGAAGACGGAACAGCTGCGCCAAAAGGAGGGTGGCGGCCGCGCAGGCCGCGATATACAGGTACTTGTCCGCGATGCGCCCTTTCAGCAGGTTCATCGGCAGGCGCTGCAGAATGTAGATCTCGAAGGAAAGGGAGCCCAGATACCGCAGCACGCGGTTTCCGGCCTTCACCTTCATCGTGACGAGCACGAGGAGCATGGCGAAGGAAAGGCTCCAGACGATATCCGCCGGGATGCCGGGGCGGTAGTATTTCCAGAGGGATGCGGCTGCCAGCAGGCAGGCCGAAACCGCGGTCAGCAGGGCGTACCTGCTTTTTTTCTGCAGGAGAAACGCCTCGAACTCACCCTGAAACAGGGCAAAGGCCATGCCGGCCGGAAAGACAAAGGCGGTATCGTAAAAATAATGTTCCCTGATCCGGCTCATCACCAGCATGTAGAGGATAGTCAGGACGGCAGCAGCGGCGCAGAAACGAAGCAGGGCGCTGCGGGCTGCCTTTTCTTTTTCCGGACCGGAAGCTGCTTTCTGCGGCGGGGCGTCCTCCCGGATAAAGAGGAGTCCGCAGAGCAGCGTGATCAGGTAGAGGGCCAGCAGGGCGAACATGTACCAGTTGCTGTTCCCGATGGAGGTAAAGCCGGTCAGCGCCGACAGAAACTGACGGAGTGAACAGGTCCTTCCGGAAAGGGGGGCGGCTGCCGCATAGAGCAGCAGGGCGAGGGCAAAGTGCGACCACACTTTGCCGATGCGCCGCAGCGGGAAGGCAAGGATATAGCTTCGCCCCTTTGCGCGCACCGCCTGCATGATCCCGTAGCCGGAGTAAAAGAGGAACGGGATGACGATCAGCTGGCCGAGCCCTCTGTCAAACAGGAGAAAGAGCCGGTCGGCGGGCCCGTGGTCAATATAGGTCTTGACGTGGCGCAGAAATACAAGAAGGACAAAGATCCCGTTCACGGCCGTGGTGGAGGATCTGTCCATATAGCCGCTGCGGATGCCGGTCTTTTGAAAAGAGAGACTGGGCAGGCAGAGCAGAATGAGGGCGATCAGCAGAAAGGTCATGGCGTCTCCCGGTCGGCAAAAAATGCCAGGGCTTCCCGCCGGCAGGTCCGGATGTGGCTGCGCATCAGTCCGGCGCAGACATCGACGTCCTGCTGGGTGATCAGGCTGTCCAGAATGCCGAGATGCTCCTCGGCGGCGTCATGCAGCTTTGCCTTGTTCTGGCCGGTGTAGATGACCAT
>CAMOKZ010000200.1 GCA_946618155.1 uncultured Lachnospiraceae bacterium
TGCCCAGCTTCGCGCAGGTGATCATCAGGGAGTTGCCCATGTTGTAGCGGGCGTCTCCCATGTAGGTGAGCTTTTTGCCCTTCAGTTCGCCCAGGTGTTCCCGAATGGTCAGCATATCCGCCAGCATCTGCGTCGGATGATATTCGTTGGTCAGGCCGTTCCAGACCGGCACGCCGGCGTATTTGGCCAGCTCTTCCACGATCTCCTGTCCGAACCCGCGGTATTCGATACCGTCGAACATGCGGCCGAGGACGCGGGCCGTATCCCGGATGCTCTCCTTCTTCCCGATCTGGGAGCTCTTGGGATCCAGGTAGGTGACCTGCATGCCCATGTCGTGGGCGGCCACCTCGAAGGCGCAGCGGGTGCGCGTGCTGGTCTTTTCAAAGATCAGCGCGATGTTCTTTCCCGGATGCATATGGTCGAAGATCCCGTTTTTCTTCTTTTCCTTAAGCTCCGCGGCCAGGTCCAGCAGATACACGATCTCCTCGGCGGTATAGTCCCGCAGGGTCAGGAAGTTTCTTCCTTTAAGGTCCATCTGTTTATTATCCTTTCCGTTATCTGCGGTCTTCCAGATCCGCGATGATCGAGCTGGTCACATCCGCGGCAAGTCTGCCCTCTGCGCTCGTCTCCTCACTGATGCAGGGATCCTCGGCAGGCTTTGTTTTCGGCTTCGCCGAGTGATCGACGGGCGTCGCATCGCCAAGGCCTGTGCTCTCCGAGAGAAGGCCGAGGCTTGAGACAACGCTTGACAGCTCTGTCGGCATGAAGATCTTGGTCGCTCTGCCGTCCGCCACGCTCTTTAAAGCCTCCAGGCCTTTCAGCTTCAGGACGGTCTCGTCAATGCCGGCCTCCTTGAGGGCGCGCAGACCCTGCGCTTCCGCCTCGTAGACCATCCTCAGGGAGCGGGCGCGGCCTTCCGCCATGGCGATCTGCGCGTCGCGCTCTGCCTCGGCGGCGAGGATCTTCGCCTGCTTATCACCTTCCGCTCTGGATACGACTGCTTCCTGATGCGCCTGTGCCTCCAGCACCGTCTGCCGGCGCTCACGCTCCGCACGCATCTGCTTGGTCATGACTTCCTCGATCTCTGCGGGCGGCTTGATGTTCTTGATCTCCACACGGGTGACCTTGATGCCCCACTGGTCCGTTGCCTCATCGAGGATGGCCTCCATCTTGCGGTTGATCTCATCCCTGGAGGTCAGGGTCTGGTCCAGCTCCATGGAACCGATGATGTTTCTCAGGGTCGTCGCGGACAGGTTCTGCAGACCGCTGATCGGCTGCTCCACCGCGTAGGTGAACAGCGTGGGCTCAAAGACCTTCATGAAGACAACGCTGTCCAGGCTGAGCGTAACGTTATCCTTCGTGATCACCGACTGCGGCGGGAAGTCCAGCACCTGTTCCTTCATGCTGACCTTCTTGACGATCCGCTCGATGAACGGGATCTTGATATGCAGGCCTGCCTTCCAGGTGGCCCTGTATTTGCCCAGGCGCTCAACAATGAACACATAGCCCTGGGGAACGATGCAGATGTTCCTGACCAGCAAAAGCAGCAGGATCAGGACAAGCAGAATGACGAGTCCGACAAAGCTTCCGGTTCTGAACATAATCAGCCCTCCTTACCGTATAAAGTTAACCCCTCGATACCCCGCCCGCGGGCGCTTCCCGCGCGATGCGATATCACCCCCATACTACACGAAAAAGCACGAAAAAGCAACAGATAAGGGGACGCCGCGCGGCGTCCCCCTTCATTCATGTCTGCTGTGTGCGGCCGTTCATCCGGCCCTGTGTTTTTCTCTTTGCCGATCAGGAATTCCTGCCCGGGCAGTCGGTCTTGCTCACCTGCTTCGCCAGCGGATATTTGCTGGTGTTTACTGTATTGTACAGCGCCAGGTTGTAGCAGGAGTTCGAACCGCAGAGGAAGTAATAGTAGTTGTTCGTGATGCCCTGCTGATAGTAGGAGTTCGAGTACTGGTTAACGTCGGCGTAATAATACTTGCCGCTGATATTCACGATCGTCCAGTAATGGCCCATGGCACTTCCGCCTACCGCGGTATGTCCCACTGTTCCGGCGAAGATACCGGCGTGGCGAAGCAGCGCCACATAAGCGTCGGACATGTTCCAGCAGTCGCCGCGTCCCTTGGAGAGGGCCGTCAGCGCGAACTGCGCTTTGCCGTAGATGTTGCAGTCGACTGTGGCCTTGCCGGCAGCCACCAGGTTGTCGGACTGGGTCTTGTAGGCCTTCACCGCAGCGAGACCGGCTTCGCTCGACACATCGATCTTGTCAGCCACGTTTCTCTGCTTGGTCCACATCACATGCTTGCCGAGCCAGGTGTAAAGGGCTTTCGCCTTCTGGACATCGGACATGCCGTTCTTGATCGTCTTCTGGCAGATCAGCTCGCACAGGTAATCGACCTTCTCGTTGCCGGTCAGCACGACCTTCCAGTTCCAGCTTGCCGCCTTGAAGTTGCTGGACGCGTCATTGCCGGAGGCATCTTTGACCGTTACCTTGATCGACTTGGTCGCCACCTTGGAGACCTTGCCGTAGACATACTTCACATATGCCACGATCTTGTAGGTGCCGGCGGGCACGTAACTGGAAGCGGAAAGCCCGGCCTTGTTGCCGGAGGAAGGTTTGCCGCTCCAGTTTAAGGTAAAGGTACCGGAGGGCTTTTTGCCCAGGACCTTGGTGTACACGGTCTTGCCGGCGCTGTTCTTGATCCGGATGGTCGTCTTGCAGGCGACCTGCGCCTTGGTCTTCAGGGTGATCTTCAGGGAGCCGCTGCCCACCTTAAATCCGGAACTGCTCACATCCGCCTTCAGGGAAGAAACGGAAGGAAGCGCCGGACGGTTCGCCTTGATCTCAAAGGTATGGACCTTGCCTTCCTTTGTCTTGACAAAATACTTAAGCACCTTCGTGCCGGTGACCAGAGAGGGCGTCCTCATATAGGTAACGCTCCGGTAATTCTTTACGTAGACGGATTTCTTATCCGCGACGGAGACCGACAGGTTCTTCGCCAGCGCACTCACGGTGATGGACCGCATGGACTTTTTCGCGTCCACCGTGATGGTGCCGTCAGAAGCCTTATACTGATAAACGGGGACCGTCTTCGTCACCGCGCCATCACTGATCTTCAGCGAGAAAAGCTTCTTCGCCGTGGCTGCCTGCGCCACGCGGGGGAACATGCAGCACAGGATAAGGATGAGCATGCCTGTCAGGATCCGTTTTGATCGTTTCATAAGATAAAATCATTCCTTTCCGCATAGCGGTACCAATTGCCACCCACATCTTACAATAAAATTACAATTATTACAAGAGTTTTAAGTAAAATATTTGTATTTGACAAGCCGGTTGGCTTATGGTAGAATTGCAAACTGTAGCGGGCAAAACCGCGAAGGCTGCTGTGGCTCAGTCGGTAGAGCGTCACATTGGTAATGTGGAGGTCACGAGTT
>CAMOKZ010000201.1 GCA_946618155.1 uncultured Lachnospiraceae bacterium
CATCGTCATTGACCGGGCGGGGGAGATCGTGCGCAGGGACCTGCGGCCTACGGGCTGGAGCAGCGTGGATACAGCGCAGGCGGTGAGAAAAAGCCTGCCCGAGGCGGAAAATGAGGATGCACGTCTGGTCGCGACGGGATACGGGCGCGTGGCGGTCCCCTTTGCGGACCGCACGGTGACTGAGATCAGCTGCCACGCCAGGGGCGCGGTAAAGCTGTTCGGCGAGAAGGACCTGAACGTCATCGATATCGGCGGGCAGGACACGAAGCTGATCGCGGTAAGGAACGGCCTCGTTGCGGAATTTGTCATGAACGACAAATGCTCCGCGGGGACCGGCCGGTTCCTGGAGGTCATGGCGAATACCCTCTCCGTGACGCCGGCGGGCCTTTGCGAAATGGCCCAGCGGGGGGAGGAGACGAAGATCAGCTCGCTGTGTACGGTATTTGCCGAATCGGAGGTGATCGGGCTGATCGGCCGCGGAACGCCGCGGGAAAACATCGCCCGGGGCGTGGTGGATTCAATCGTACAGAAGGTCAGGACCCAGGCCGGAAAGCTGCGCCTGGGCGGCGCGGCCCTTTGCCTGACCGGGGGGCTGTGCGAATTTCCCACGGTCACGGAAGGCCTGGAAAAAGCGTTTGGAAGAGCAGTCCTGACATCACCGGACGCGAGGTATGCAGGCGCCGTCGGCGCGGCGCTTTATGCGGCAGAAATGCCGTAAAATAAAAAAGGAGAAGGAGGAAACAAAGATGGCGGATTATGTCAAGATGTGGGAGGAGCTGGGAATGGACCTTGAGTCCCATGACACCCTCTGTCAGGTTCTGCCGACAGCAGTGGGTGATGTGTTCCTGACCCAGGAGAACCGGCCGAAGGCCATGGATTTCTGGGATCTGGTCATTTCGGAGGTGCACGGGATACGGCCGGCCGAACTGATCGAGGAGCAGAAGAAGGGGAGAAAGGTGTTCGGTACCTTCTGCGTATTCGTGCCCGATGAGGTGATCGTCGCGGCGAACGGCATCGTGACGGGACTTTGCGGCGGTTCCCAGTTCTGGGTGCCGGGCGGGGAGGAAGTGCTGCCCAAGAATACATGTCCGCTGATCAAAGCCTCCGTCGGCGCAAGACTGGGGCGCACATGTCCCTTCTTCCGGATCGCCGACGTCTACGTGGGCGAGACGACCTGCGACGGGAAAAAGAAGGCCTATGAGATCCTCGGGCAGGATGTGCCGATGATCATCATGGACGTCCCGCAGATGAAGCGGCCGAAGGACATTCTGAAGTGGAAAGAGGAGATCGCCGAGTTCGCCGCGAAGACCGAGGAGATCACGGGGAATAAAATTACGGTGGAGAACCTGAAGGCTGCCATCCGCCTCATCAATGAGAAGAGAAAGGCGATGAAGCGCGTCTACGACGCCAGAAAGAGCGAATGCCTGCCCATTTCCGGCCGCGACAGCCTGCTGATGACGCAGATCTCCTTCTTTGACGATCCGGCGCGCTGCGCGCAGATGTGCAACCGCCTCGCCGATGAACTGGACGAGAGAATAAAGAACGGCGTCAGCGTGGTGCCGAAGGGGACGAAGCGGATCCTGGTGACGGGCACGCCGCTTGCCGTGCCGAACTGGAAGCTGCACAACATCATCGAGACCAGCGGCGCCGTCGTCGTCTGCGAAGAGATGTGCACAGGGACGCGGTACTTCGAGAACCTGGTGGATGACAGCGGGGAGACCCTCGATGAGCTTTACATGGCCCTTTCCGAGCGCTACATGAAGAACAACTGCGCCTGCTTCACGCCCAATCCCGGCCGCATCGAGGACATTGTCCGCCTCGCGAAGGAATACAAGGCGGACGGCGTGATCGACTGCAGCCTCAAGTTCTGCGGCCTCTATGACATCGAGAAGCGGTCGGTCGCCGAAGCGCTCAGGGAGGCGGGCATCCCGCTGCTTTCCCTGGAGACCGATTACGAGGACTCTGACGCCGGTCAGCTGCGCACAAGGATCGAAGCCTTCGTGGAGATGATCAGCGGATGATCCGTTACTATATCCTGTTTGACAACTATGAGCAGGGCCTGGCCCTGCACGATATCCTGGACGGGGAGGGCGTGACCAACCGGATCGCGCCCGCGCCCGCCGCGGCGAGGGGAAAGCTCTGCTGCGGCATGTCCCTTCTGGTCGAAGCGGACATGATCGAACAGGCGAAGGCTGTGATGGAACGGACAGGCGCCGTCTATCACAGCATCGTCCCCCTCGAGGACCAGCTTCGGCCGAGAAGAGACCGTTACTGCTAGGCGCCGCGGGGAAGGAGAGAGAAGATGATCTATCTGGATAATGCCGCGACGACCATGCGCAAGCCCGACTGCGTCGTGCGCGCCGTGACGGAGGCGCTGACCAGCCTGGGGAACGCCTCCAGGGGGGCCCACGAGGGAGCGCTCGGCGCGAACCGCGTGATCTACCGGGCGAGGGCGCAGCTGGCTTCCTTTTTCGGCTGCCCGCGGTCGGAGCAGGTGATCTTTACCGCCAATTCCACGGAGGCCCTGAACATCGCGGTCAGCGGGACGCTGCGCGGGGGGGACCACGTGATCACGACGGTCCTTGAACACAATTCGGTCCTGCGCCCGCTCTACCGGATGCGCCGTGAGCGGGGCGTGGACCTTTCTTTTGTGGGGGCGGACGAAAAGGGGCGCGTCGACTACGACGAGTTTGAACGCCTCATCCGCCCGCAGACGCGGGCCATCGTCGCAACCCACGCCTCCAACCTGACGGGAAACATGCTGGACCTTGCCCGGATCGGGCAGATCGCTGCCGACCACGGCCTCCTGTTTATCGTGGACGCCTCCCAGACGGCGGGGGCGATGCCCATCGACATGGAGAAGGCGGGCGTCTCCATCCTCTGCTTTACCGGGCACAAATCCATGATGGGCCCGCAGGGGACGGGGGGCATGTGCATCGGCGCCGGCGTGGAGGTAGAGCCCTTTAAGACGGGCGGCACCGGGGTGCAGTCCTTCCTTGAGGAGCAGCCCCGGGACTATCCCACCAGGCTGGAAGCCGGGACCCTGAACGGGCACGGCATTGCGGGGCTCCTTGCCGCCGCAAAGTTTATTGAAGAAACAGGAATCGAAACCATCCATGAGCATGAGGCCGGCCTGGCCCGGCGCTTTCTGGAGGCGGTATCCGCCGTCCCGGAGGTGAAGGTCTACGGAGATTTCTCCTCGTGGCAGCGGGCCCCCATCGTCACCCTCAACATCGGGGATCTCGACTCGGCCCTCGTCTGCGATGAGCTCTGGTCGGGCTACGGGATCGCCGTGCGCGCGGGCGCTCACTGCGCGCCGCTGATGCACAGGGCCCTGGGAACCGAAGAACAGGGCGCCGTGCGGTTCAGCTTCGGGTGGTTCAATACGCCGGAGGAGGCGGACGAGGCGGCGGCAGCGGTCGCGGAGATCGCGGCCGCGGCGCGG
>CAMOKZ010000202.1 GCA_946618155.1 uncultured Lachnospiraceae bacterium
AGAAAGGAGACCAACAATTGTCAAGAACGCTCAGTGATATCTTCTACAAGATCGTGATCGGGCTTATTATCGTGGCCATTGTGATCGGCGTACGGGACGCGATCATCACGGATCAGGCACTCAGCGCCTGGTTCGGCGAGCTTCTGGGTGAGCTTCCCTTCGCAAATGCGGTGGCAGAGCCGGTGATGAAGGCCCTGGGGTTCAGGACGAGCGTGCCCTTCGTCACGGGGAAGAGCTTTATGAGCGAGCTGCTGAAGCTTGCGGTCATGGCCTGCCTGCAGCCCCTGGTGCTGGGGATCGCGTTTTCGATCTTCCTGCCCATGCCGAGGGTGCCCCGCAATCAGATCCTCGCGACGCCGCTGCCCTCCTGGTACGGCGCGGAGGAATATACCGAAACGATCGGCTATAAGATCAAGAAGCTGCTGCTCAGCCTGGTCCTCTGCCCGCCGCTGGCCCTGCTTTCGGGCTGGCTGATCGGCAAGGGTCAGGACTATCTGGAAAATGAGGTGGGCGGGATCTTCGCCGTTCTGGCCAGTATCGGCGTCCTCGCGGCGGTCGTGATTCTCTCCCTCATCCCCCTGCTCCTGGTCGGGGTGGGCCTGGGGATCGCCCTGATCTGGCGCTTCCTGGTGACCCTGCTGTCGCAGATGGCCAATACCATGGTGATGAATGCCCTCTGCATTGCGGTCTACTTCGCCTTCATCAGCGGGGTGTGGAGCCGGATGGCGGGCACCATCTCGCTGCTGGTCGTATGGCTCATTGTCTTTGATATTTTCACGACTGCGATGCGGCAGGTGATCGTATCCTGATGACCATGTCCTGAAATGAAGGAGGAAGACGGGATGGACAGCGCGGAAATGATGAAACTTCTGGAAACCAGACGCACCTACAGGCGCTTCGACGAGACCAGGCCTGTGCCGGACGAGGCGGTGCGGGACATGAAGGCGGCCCTCCGCCTTTCCTCCTGCAGCTCCAACCGGCAGCTGCTGCGGTTCGTTTTTGTCCGGGATCCGGAGAAGGTGAAGGCGGTCTTTGCCTGTACGCGGTGGGCGGCCATGCTGCCGGAGGGCAGGGGCACGCCGGGGGAGGGGCAGCGGCCGGTGATGTTCGCAGCCCTGCTTTTCGAGGAAGGAAAGATTCCGCGGTGGATGCTGGATACGGACGCCGGGATCGCCCTGTCCAACCTCACCCTCGCTGCCTGGACCCACGGGATCGGCAGCTGCATGCTGGGGAACATTGACCGGGAGGGAATTTCCCGCATCCTGAAGGTTCCGGAGGGGATGACGCTCCACACGGTGACCGCCTTCGGCTATCCGGCCCACGCCTGCCATATCGTGCCGCCGGGCCCGGACGGGAGCCTGAAATATTATATGGATGAACAGGGAGATTTTTACGTCCCGAAGCGGGAGGAAGATGAGTTTATTTTTGCGGAAGAGTATGGCGCGCACCGGTAAAGCGCGCCGCCGGAAAGGAGGAGCATGATGAAGGAGATGACGTTTGACTGCCTGTACCGCCACGACACGGATATTTATTCCCTGGACGGCTTTGTCCCGCAGATCGTGGACAAAGCGTATCTGGATGCCCTTGGCGTCGAGGTGGAGCCCTCGGCGGAGACGCTGGAAGGACTGCGCCGCGGGTCTGAGGTCTTTCAGGCGCGCATGGAGGCGCGCACCCTCATTCCGAGGCAGCACCTTATCCTTGAGGACCTGGATCCGGAGACGGTGGATACAGAGATCCACAATTACACCGGCCGATGTCCCACCCTTACCTTTGAGATCAATCCGGTGCGCGGCTGCAACGTCGGCTGCCAGTACTGCCTGGTGACGGACGGCGTCCATGAGCAGCAGCTGATCGCCTATGAGAACTATCACCTCTATGTGCGCAAGCTCCTCAAAGAGATGAACGGCACGCCCTGGCGCGAGGTAACGCAGGAGGACGTGCTGGAGCGGAACCGCCTGCTGCAGGAGCTGGCGAACGCCATCGAAAAGGAACCGCACCGCAAGAAGGAGATCGAGAATAAGATCACTGAGATCAGCCGGGGCAAGAACTGGAATCACTACTACTATTTCTCCCCGAAGACGGAAGCGCTGCAGGAGCCGACGCTGGCGACGGGCATCGCCCACCGGATCCTGCGGGAGTTCATCCGGCACTTTGAGGAGTATCCGGATTCCAACGCCAGGCTCTTCGTCGCCTCCAAGGCCGGCGCGAAGCATCTGCTCTATTCCTACGAAGGGGAGACCATCCTGGATCTTTTCGTCAGGCTGAAGGACCGCATGCAGTTCAACACCTCGGTGTCGATCATGCCGGCCGAATTCCGGAATATCCTGGAGCCCTACGCCGCGCCCATCGAGGAGCGCCTGGCAGCGGTCCGGCTCTGCCGGGAGAACGGGATCATGGCCAATTCCGCCCTCGTACAGCCCATCTTCACCCCGTACCTGACGGAGGGGCATATTAAAGAATTCTTTGACGCGCTGCGCGGAGCGGGGATCATCAACTATAAGCCGGAATTCCTGACCGCCTGCATGGAGAACCTGGCCATGCTGGGCCAGCTCCTCGGCCATTTTGACAAGGATCTGGAAAAGAAGCTCTACGAGGACTACATCATGCCCTCCAACATGGATCACCGCAAGCAGCGGGGCCGCACCGCGCCGGACCGGGCCCTGAGCACGGAGAACATCACGCGGATGATGGACTACACGAAGACCATCGGCATGACCACCAGCATCTGCTACTGGGTGCGCAAACAGCTGAAGATCGATCCGAAGCTGATTCCGGTCATCAACGCGAACGGTTTCCAGTGTCTGGGCTATCAGTCCAGGCTGTTCCGGGATGAAGAGGAGAACAAGGCATGATGCCCCGCGGAGGGGAGAATGACCGGAGGGAAAGAGAACGCCCGCAGGAGGATCCCCGAAATCTGAGGAAGATCCGCCGCCTGGAGGGGGAGTCCTATGACGCGCTGTTCGGGCGGCTGCACCGGCGGCTGATCGATTACTACGGCAGCTGGACCCACGACGCGCCCATGGTGATCTCCCACGAGCGGGACGATGAGCTGCGCCGGCTTGCCCGGGTGCTCTATCAGGCCTGCGCCTGGTATGCCGGGCACTGGCGGGAGTACCTTGACCTGATCGCCTACCCGGAGCGGGTCATGGATCTGCTGGACTATGTCAGCGAAATGCCCTTCCGGGCGGGGACCTGGCGGCCGGATGTGCTGTTTGCGGCCGACGGACGGCTGATGGTCTGCGAGATCACTTCCCGGTTCTTCGCGAACGGGTACTTCCTGTCCTATTTTAACAATGCGGTGGGCGCTGAAAAAGCAGAGGCGGCAGGCATCACCGACCGGACGGATTACATGGAGGAGATGCTCGGGTATTTTGCCCGGATATGGGACG
>CAMOKZ010000203.1 GCA_946618155.1 uncultured Lachnospiraceae bacterium
TCGCCCTTAATGATCACCAGTTCCGCATTCCGGTAGCGCGCCGCCGCATCGATAGCATACTGCACCGGGATGGTCTCGTCGGCATCCCCGTGCACGATCAGCACCGGTCCGGTGTAGCGGTCGATCGCTTCCTCCACATGGATCGACTGCACACAGCGGAAATAGTTGCCGCCTAAGGTCCACCCTTCTGATGAAGTGACCTCTGCCGGGATGTGCGCCGGGTCAAAAGCGGTGCCAAGGAAGCGTCCCTGCCTTGCGTTATCCGGCAGGCATGTCCCCGGCGACATCGGAATAATGCCCTTGATGATGTCCCTCTCCAGGGCTGCGGCGAGCATGACGAGCAGGCCGCCCTGCGAGTGCCCGCAAAGATAGATATCCGTCACGAAATCGAGACTTCTTGCATAATCAACAAGCGTCATCGCGTTCGTCATCCACTTAAAGATCGTGTGATTTTTGAATTCTCCCCCGCTGCCGCCGTGGCCGTACATGTCGGCGCGCAGGGTGGCAAAGCCGTTCTCATTCAGCATCCCGGACACGGCCAGGATGTGCTCTTCCTCCATGTGCCCGGTAAAGCCGTGGATGACGATGACCAGGGGACATTTCGCCGGTGCGTTTTCCGGCATTTTTCGCGGCATGTCGAGTTTGATGTGCAGACGGATGCCATCATCCATGATATAGTTCCCGGCCTGCATGCGCTTCTTCTCCTTCTTACTGGTAATCAAACCCGCTCGGCTTCTCCAGCGGCTGCTCCAGCAGCTCCGGGTTCGCGAAGATGTGTTTGATCAGTTTGAGGCTCCTGGCGAAGTAGAAGCCGTCGGCGATGCGCTCGTCCAGCGTTGCGCCGATGTCAACTACGTCGCGCACTTCTTTGTGGCCGTCCGGCATCAGCATCTCTTCTTTATGCAGGGTGCCGATCGTGACCATGATGCTGTTCGTCCCGTAGTTGTTGAGGTGATGATAGACGGACGGGCAGCGGATGCTCCCCAGGTTGCTGCACAGGATGGTCGTGTAGTTGGGATCCCCGTCGGTCAGGAACCGCGGGTTGACGCCCCAGAAGTCCATCACTTTGATGATCCAGATGATAAACATCAGCAGCAGGCGGGGCAGCTTGGCCAGGCCGTCCATGATTCCGTCGATGCTGTCCACACCAATCTCGGCGTGCTCGCTCTTGCGGATCTCCCGCACGTCTCCGCGGATCTTGGAGGAGATCTCGTTTACCGTGTCGGTATCCTTCGGGATCAGCACCATCAGGGATTCATCGGCGTGATCCTCAAAGCGGCGCTTGACGACAAAGCTTAAGGAGATCTCGTTGCGCTCGTACATTCTGCGGCCCTGGATGAAGCGGTTCATCAGCGGCCTCTCCCTGACCATGCGCGCCAGCCCTGCGATGACGCAGTGGAAGACGGTCATTTTGCCTTCTCCCTCCTGCCTGTCCGCATTTTTCTTTTCCAGATAGCGCACCAGCTCTGTCGCGTCGATCAGCTCGTGCAGATAGACTTCGCAGTCCGTGCGGTTGGGCATCAGGTGCGTCATGATCGTCTGCAGGCCTTTTCCATCGCGCACCATGCGCGCGTCCCGGCGGTCGCCGAACCGGCGTTTCGGTTTCTGTTTCTTTTCTTCGCTCATGTCAGGTTTCTCCAGTTTTCTCAGTTTCTTATGGGGTCCGGCCGGCGCTTCTTACGCGATTCCGGATTTTGCCTCTTCTTCCAGCTTGCGGTAGTGGACCTTGCCCACCAGGGTCTTGGGCAGTTCTTTTCTGAAGATGATCTCCTTCGGGATGGCGTAGCCTGCGACCTGCTCGCGCAGTTTCTGCATGATCGCTTCTTTCTGCGCGTCATCCGCTTTTTCGCCGTCGCGCAGCACCACGTAGGCGCGCACACGCTGGCCGCGGCGGGGGTCCGGCACGCCGATCACGCAGCTGTAGGCCACGGCCGGGCAGCTGTCGATCGCGTTCTCGACCTGCCCCGGATAGACGTTGTAGCCGTTCGTGATGATCATCCGCTTGATGCGCTGCCGGAAGTAGACGTAGCCGTCGGCGTCCATCTTGCCCAGGTCACCGGTGTACAGCCATACCCTGCCGTCCGCCAGACGCCGCAGGGTCTTTGCCGTCTCTTCCGGGTTTTTCAGGTAGCCCAGCATGACTGTCGGGCCGCTCAGGATGATCTCACCCTCCTGGTCCGGCGGGAGAAGGATCTCCGTCCCGGGTTTGACGATCGCGTATCTCATGTCCGCCAGAGGCTTGCCGATGCTGCCCTCCCGGTATCCGCCGTAGGGCGTCAGGCAGCTTGCCGTCACGCACTCAGTCAGGCCGTAGCCCTCCTGGATCTCCACGGGCGAGTGATGTTCCTTCAGGAACGCGTCGACTTTATGCTTGAGCTCGACCGTGAGGGAATCACCGCCGCAGAACACGCCCATCAGATACTCGAGGGAGACACCGTCAAGCTGCGGCATGTGCAGGAGCGCCTCGAAGATGGTCGGCACGCCGGCGATGAAGTTCGGTTTTTTCTTCACCAGCATCTCCGCGTAGGTCTTCGTGTTGAAGGTCGGCATGAGGATGCAGGTGGCGCCGTGGATGAGCACGGTATGGATGTTGATGCCGAGGCCGAAGCCGTGGAACATGGGCATGCAGCTGAGCATTCTGATGCCCACGCCGAAGGTATAGGTCAGGGCGTCCACGCACTCGAGGGCCAGGGCGTTCATATTGCGGTCCGTCAGGCAGATCCCCTTCGGGGTGCCGCTGGTCCCGCCGCTGTAGAGGATGACCGATGTCCGGGCGGCGTCATATTCTGCCGCCTGGGGCATTGCCTCTCCCCTGCCCTCCCGCAGGAAGGCGCTCCAGAGCTTCGCGTGGTCGGTATCCGGATATTTCAGGAATTTGCGCCCGGCCTTCAGAATATAGGGCGCTTTGAGGATAAGCGGAAGCTCGTCCTGCATGCGGGCGATCAGTACGGTCACCGGGTGATCGGCGCCGGTCAGCGCCTTCTCCACCTTTTCGCAGAACATGTCCATCGTCAGGATGGCCCGGCTCTCGGATATGTTGAGGTAGAAGGTGATCTCCTGCTCCGCGGAGAGCGGGTGGATCATGTTCGCCACCGCCCCGATCATGTCCAGCGCGTAGAAGCAGTCCAGCGCCTGGGGCACGTTCGGCATGCAGATCGTCACAGCGTCCCCGGGCTTTATGCCCATGTGCAGGAACGCCTTCGCCGCTGCGCGGATCTTCTCCGAGAACCGCCGGTAGGTGGTCTTTACATTGTAGAATTCATAGGCGACGGCGTCCGGGTAGGCGTCCGCCATGTCCTGCACCATCCGGTACATGGTCTTTTCGGGGTAACTGATTTTTGTGGCCGCTCTTTTCTGTTCCATTGTCCTGGTCTCTCT
>CAMOKZ010000204.1 GCA_946618155.1 uncultured Lachnospiraceae bacterium
CCGATGGATGTCCACGGCTATATGAGCAACTCCGGCTACGAGGAGGTGCGCGGCGCGGTGGCCGATTCCCTCAACAGGCGCTTCGGCACGGCCTTTGCGGCCCGCAACATCGTGATGACGGTGGGCGCCGCCGGCGGTCTCAACGTGATCTTAAAGACCCTGATCAACCCGGGCGACGAGGTCCTGACCTTCGCGCCATTCTTCGGCGAGTACCGCTCCTATACCTCCAACTACGACGGCGTTCTTGTCGTGGTGCCGCCCAACACCGAGACCTTCCAGCCGGACCTTGACGCCTTCGCGTCGATGATCGGGCCGAAGACGAAGGCCGTCATCATCAACTCGCCGAACAATCCCACCGGCGTGGTCTACACCGAGGAGACAATCAAACGCCTCGCGCAGATCATGACCGAGAAGGAGAAGGAACTCGGCACCTCCATCTACCTGATCTCCGACGAACCCTACCGGGAGCTCGCCTACGACGGCGTCTTCGTCCCGTACCTGACGAAGTACTACCACAACACGGTGGTGGGTTATTCCTTCAGCAAATCCCTCTCCCTGCCGGGCGAGCGGATCGGCTATCTCGTCCTGCCGGATGAGCTGGATGACGCGGATGACGTGATCAACGCCGCCAACGTGGCGACCCGCATCCTGGGCTTCGTGAACGCGCCCTCCCTGATGCAGCTGGCGGCCGCCCGCTGCCTGGAGGAGAAGACGGACGTTGACTTCTACGACAGGAACCGCAAGGCGCTGTGCGAAGGCCTTGCCGACTGCGGTTTTTCCTTCATCTATCCCGAGGGCGCTTTCTATCTGTTCCTGCGCTCCCCGGAGGAGGATGAGAAGGCGTTCTGCGCGAAGGCCAAAGCGTACAACCTTCTGCTGGTGCCCGGCAGCTCCTTTGCCTGCCCCGGCTTTGTGCGCATCGCCTACTGCGTCGCCCACGAGACGATCGTGAATGCGATGCCGGCTTTCCGGAAGCTGGCCGCGGATTACGGCCTGAAGAAGAGCTGAGCGGAGGAAAAAGAGATGAGCGGCTGGCAGACCAGAGTGAGGAAGGTGACCCCCTATGTACCGGGCGAGCAGCCTTCCGACACGAATGTGATCAAGCTGAATACCAACGAGAGCCCCTATCCCCCCGCGCCCGGCGTCGCCGAGGCGCTGCAGGGCCAGGACGCGGGGCTCCTGCGCCTTTACCCGGACCCCGAGGCCTCGCAGCTGACCTGCGCCATCGCGAAGCGCTACGGGCTCTCCCCGGACCGGGTGTTTGTGGGCGTGGGCTCGGACGACGTGCTGTCCATCAGCTTCCTGACCTTCTTCGAGGGGCCGGAGCCGCTTCTTTTCCCGGACGTCACCTACTCCTTCTATTCGGTGTGGGCGGATGTCTACCGCATCCCCTACGAGAAGGTGCCCCTGGACGAGGATTTCCGCATCCGGCCGGAGGACTACATCGGCAGGCCCGCCAGCGGGATCATTTTTGCCAACCCCAACGCGCCGACGGGCATCGCCCTGGCGCTTGCGGATGTGGAAAGGATCACGGCGGCGAACCGCGACAAGGTTGTGATCGTCGATGAGGCCTACGTGGATTTCGGCGGTGAGTCGGCCGTCTCCCTCCTTGACCGGTACGACAACCTCCTGGTGGTGCAGACCTTTTCCAAGTCGCGCTCCGGGGCAGGGCTGCGGATCGGCTACGCGATGGGCTCGGCGGAGATGATCCGCTGCATGAACGACATCAAGTTCTCGATCAATTCCTATACGATGAACCGCCCGGCCATTCTGGCAGGCTGCGCGGTGATGGACAATGAAACCTATTACGCCGGCTGCGTGCGCCGGATCGTGGAGACAAGGGAGCGGGCCAAGAAGGAACTGGCGGCCCTGGGCTTTGTCTTCCCGGACGCGAAGACCAACTTTATCCTGGCCAGGCACGAAAAGATGCCCGCGAAGGAGATCTTTACCCGCCTGCGGGAGAAGAAGATCTTCGTGCGGTATTTCGGGTCGAAGCGGATAGAGGAATACCTTCGCATCACGATCGGCACGGACGCCGAGATGGACGCGCTGTTCGCCGCTCTGCGGGAGATCCTTTCCGGCGCGCCCGATGGAGAAAAGCATGACTAATTCACTGGCACAATGGTTCGTGACGAACCTGGGGGACACGATCAGTCCCCTGATGCTCATTTTTCTGATCTCGATGGTCCCCATCCTGGAGCTGCGCGGCGGCCTGATCGCGGCCTCCCTGCTGCATGTGGACATGTGGACGGCCATCCCGGTCTGCATCATCGGGAACCTCATTCCGGTTCCCTTCATCCTGCTCCTGGTCACCAAGGTGTTTGACCTCCTCAAGCGGACGAAGACCTTCCGCCCCATGGTGGAGCGCCTGGAGAACAGGGCGCTGAAAAAGAGCGACAGAATAAGGCAGTTTGAATTCTGGGGGCTGGTGCTGTTCGTCGGCGTCCCGCTTCCCGGGACCGGCGCCTGGACGGGGTCCCTCATCGCGGCCCTGCTGGGCATCAGGAACCGCAAGGCGGTGCCGGCCATTCTGCTTGGCCTGTTTATGGCGACCTTCATTATCTGTGTGATCTTTTACGGCATGCTGGGAAAGGTCTGGTGAGCATGGAGATGTATTCGACCTTCGCGTCGGTCTATGACGCCTTCATGGACGATGTGCCCTACGACAAGTGGGCGTCCTGGCTGGTGCGTGCCCTGCGCGGGCATGGCGCGGACAGCGGGATCGTCGCGGAGCTTGGCTGCGGGACAGGCCAGATCACGGAGCGGCTTGCCCGGGCCGGCTACGACATGATCGGCATCGACAGCTCGGCCGAGATGCTGGGGATCGCGCGGGAGAGAAAAGAGAAGAGCGGGGCGGATATCCTGTATCTGCTGCAGGATATGCGCTCCTTTGAACTGTACGGAACGGTACGGGCCGTCGTCAGCGTCTGCGACGCGGTCAATTACATCATGAATGAGGAAGATCTGCTGCAGGTATTTAGACTGGTCAACAATTATCTGGATCCCGGCGGCATTTTTATTTTTGACATGAACACGCCGTGGAAGTACAGGAGCCTGCTCGGCGACCGCACCTTTGCGGAGAACCGGGAGGGCTGCAGCTATATCTGGGAAAATACCTGGTACGAGGAGGACATGGTCAACGAGTATGACCTGACCCTCTTTGTCCGGGAGGGGGACGACCGTTACCGCAGGTTTACGGAGACCCACTACCAGCGGGCCTATGAGACCGACACGGTGCTGCGCCTGCTGAAAAAAGCCGGGCTCGTCCCGGAGGCTGTCCTGAATGCCTACACGGACAAGGCCCCGGGGCCGCGCAGCGGGCGGCTCGTCTATATCGCAAGGGAACAGGA
>CAMOKZ010000205.1 GCA_946618155.1 uncultured Lachnospiraceae bacterium
AAAAGAATCACACCAGCCGGAGCGTGTTCCCGGGATAAGGTTGTGTGAGACCGGACACCTCCGATACGGATCGCTCCGCACTCCTCCCGGAACTGGTGTGATACCAGTATTATAATCCTAAAGAGAGGGAAGGGCAATGGGTTTTGGCCCAGGGCTGCCCGGGGTATGAAGATGAAGAAAAATGAGATCCATGTCGTCTACGGCGAAGACATCGCGGGAATGACCAGGCATCTGCTGGAAACGGCGGACCTGGCCGCCATGATCCCCTCCCGGGATGTGAAGATCGGCATCAAGCCGAACCTGGTGGGGCAGGTGACGGCCGAGGACGGCGCGACGACCCATCGGGAGGTGGTGCGCGCCCTGGTGGAATACCTGCAGGAGAAGGGCTTTGGCGACCTTGTCGTGCTGGAGAGCTCCTGGGTGGGGGACAGCACCGAACAGACCGTCCGGTTCCTGGGCTACGACAGGATGCTGGAAGAGCTGGGCGTTCCCTTCTGGGACCTGCAGAAGGACAGGGGCGTCAGCCGGGACTGCGCCGGCATGGAGATGCAGGTGTGCGAGCGCGTCCTGCAGATCGGTTTCCTGATCAATGTGCCGGTCCTTAAGGGGCACTGCCAGACCAGGATGACCTGCGCCCTGAAGAATATGAAGGGCCTCATCCCGGGGAGCGAAAAGCGGCGCTTTCACCGCCTCGGCCTGCACGAGCCCATCGGCCATCTGGCCGCGGGGATCCGGCAGGACTTCATCCTCGTGGACAGCATCTGCGGGGACCTGACCATGGAGGACGGGGGAAGCCCTGTGCAGCAGGACCGCCTGATCGCGGCCTGCGATCCGGTGCTTTGCGACACCTACTGCTGCCGCCTGCTGGAGATCGATCCGGCCCGGGTGCCCTACATCGGCATCGCCGCCGGGCTCGGCGCAGGCTCGGCCGACCTTGACCGCGCCGTTGTCCGGGCGTGGCGGGAGGCGACCGGCGGCGATGCCGGTGCGCCGGGGGAAAGGCCCGCCGGCGGCGAAGCGGGCGCGCATGCATACCTGCCCGCGCCTGACCTTACCCTCAAGCCCACCCCTTCCGGCTGGAAGGATATCCTGCGGATCTCCGAGAAGGCGGAGGCAGTGGATTCCTGCAGCGCCTGCTACGGGTACCTGATCCCCGCGCTGCAGATGCTGGAGCAGGAGGGCCTGCTGGAGCGGCTTACCGAGAAGGTCTGCATCGGGCAGGGCTACCGGGGGAAGCGGGGCGTCCTCGGCATCGGCAGCTGCACCAGGCTGTTCGACCACACCCTGGCCGGCTGCCCCCCCACGGAGACGCAGATGTATCAGTTCCTGAAGGACTTTATCCTGGCCGGGGAGCAGGAGGCGGAGTGACCCGCCGGGCAAATCTGAAGATAAACTTAAACCGGGCCCGGATTCATTGACCCTTTCCTCTGCTTTTACTATAATAGAATCGGGAAGCAAAACAGCACATCTTCGGGAGATCGACAGCATGGCAGCTTTGCAGAGCGGAGGGGAAGTATGAATATCCTTTTTTATCTTGTACCCAAGAATGATGTCGTTTTTGTCTATGATGACTACACGGTGGCGCA
This sequence comes from uncultured Lachnospiraceae bacterium, assembly GCA_946618155.1. Lineage (GTDB taxonomy): Bacteria > Bacillota > Clostridia > Lachnospirales > Lachnospiraceae > CAMOKZ01. The sequence goes on from CAMOKZ010000205.1 coordinate 1,587, forward strand.
GACAATGGAAGCCATGAAACCGTCGCGGTTCATGTCGGTGCCCATCCTGAACAGGAAGGGCAAATACGTGGGGAGCCTCACCGAGGGCGACCTGCTGTGGGGGCTTGAGGAGATGCGCAGCACCGGGCGGCAGACGCCCGAACAGGTTCCGGTGCGGCAGCTGAAGCGCAACCGCCACAATGAACCCGTCAACATCAACTGTGATATGGAGGACCTGATCCCGACTGCCATGCGGCAGAACTACATCCCCGTGATCGACGATGAGGGGATCTTTATCGGGATCGTGACCAGAAAGAGCATCATGACCTATGTCGCCGAGCAGGCGGGGAAGAAATAGACTTCCCGCTGAAAAGGGCGGCGGATCCGGCTGAATTTACGTCTTAAGGAGGGCCGGCACCGGGAGAACTTCCGGTGCCGGCCCTCTTGCCCTTCCTGATATTACGTGCTAAAATAACTGTTAATGTGCAATTAACAATTTGTTATGTTCCCGTAACAATTTAGAGCGGGCCTTCAGCCCGCACCACAACAGGAGCAAAAATAATGAAAGTGAAGAGTTTCCGCAGGATTTTTCTGATCAGTGCCCTTCTGGCTCTGCTTCTCTGCACGACGGCATTCGCCGCCCGCAAAGAGGGCTGGGTGGAAAAGGGAACGTCGATCCGGTATTACGCCGTCAACGAGGAAGGAAAGAGCCAGCCGCTGACCGGTCTGCAGAAGATCGGCCGCTTCTCTTATCTGTTCGATGAACTGGGCGTGCTGCAGACGGGCTGGCAGACGACGCCCGAGGGTTTCCGCTATTTCCGGAAATCCGGCGCCCCCGGCACCATCGGCCGCATGTTTACCGGCCTGCGGAAGGTGAGCGGGAAACTCTATTATTTTAATACGGAGACCGGCGTTGTCCGTGTGGGCCGCCATCAGATCGACGGCGCATATTACTATTTCAGCACCGCGAAGACCATCCGGGACCGCGGCGCTGCTCTGACGAAGCGCTGGGTGAAGTATAAGGGCGTTCTCTATTACTACGGCAGCACCGGAAAGATGCTCCGCAACCGCTGGGTGAAGAAGACCTGGTACGTCGGCCCGGACGGGCAGATGCTCAAGGATGCCATCTCGCCGGACGGCTACCTGCTGGGCGAGGACGGGAAGAAGGTCGGGACCGAAAAGGTGGACGGCTTTGTGAAGCTCGGCGGCAAGTATTATTACTATGATCTGGCTTCGAAATCCTTCCTGAAATCCAAATGGATGAAGGTCGACGGAAAGATGTACTACCTGAACGCGGACGGCGTGCGGGTAAAGGGCTGGAGGAACATCGGCAATTACCGCTACCATTTCGACAGGAACGGCGTGCGCCAGAAGGGCGTCGTCGCGGTCGGGACAAAGCTGTATTATCTGGGCTATCACGGCAGGCTGCAGTACAACACCACGACGCCGGACGGCAAGTATAAAGTGGACGCAAACGGCGTCTGCACCCGCGTCGACGGCAGCACGCCGCGCATCCTGATCATCGCCGGCCACGGCCAGGGCGATCCGGGCGCGACCTCCTCCTGGGGACAGGAAGCGAAGTATACCAGGGAATTCGCGAAGCTGATCTACAAAAAGCTCTCCGCGAATCCTTCCGTGGAAGTGGACTTCTATAAGAACGGAAGCCTTTCCTACGACTGCTACCAGCAGCAGAGCGCGACGCTTCGCGCCGCCGGCCTGCTGTCAAAGCTCACCGGCAGCGGCAGCGTGAAAA
>CAMOKZ010000206.1 GCA_946618155.1 uncultured Lachnospiraceae bacterium
TTTAGAAGGGAGCACTCATGAATCTTCTTATCAAGAACGGCAGGGTCCTGGATCCCTCCGGCAATGTTGATGCGGTCTGCGATATTCTGGTGGAAGACGGCCTGATCGCAAAGACCGGGAAGGATCTTTCCGCGCCGGACGCCCGCGTCGTTGACGCCTCGGGCTGCTGGGTCATGCCGGGCCTGATCGACATGCACGTGCATCTGCGCGATCCCGGCCAGCTCTATAAGGAGGATATCGAGAGCGGCGCCAGGGCGGCGGCCAGGGGCGGGTTTACCACCATCCTGGCGATGCCCAACACGAAACCGCCCATCGACAGTCCGGACCGCGTCGGCTACGTCGTGCACAAGGCCGAGCAGGTCGCCCCGGTGCGGGTGCTGCAGATCGGCGCCGCCACCAAAGGGCAGAAGGGCGAGGAAGCGGCGGATATCGCCGGCATGGTGGGAGCTGGTTCCCCTGCGATCAGCGAGGACGGCCGTTCGGTGATGAACGCGAAGATCTGCCGCGAGGTGCTGGAGCGCTGCGCCGCGGCAGGCGTTCCCTTCCTTGATCACTGCGAGGACGCGAACCTCGTGTCCGGCGGCGTGATGAACGCCGGGGAGAAGGCGAAGACCCTCGGGTTCAAGGGTATAACGAACAGCGTGGAGGATGTGATCATCGCGCGGGACATCCTGCTGGCGAAGGAGGCCGGCGCCCACCTGCATCTGTGCCACTGCTCCACGGCGGACTCGGCCGTCATGGTGAGGGAGGCGAAGGCGGCGGGGCTTTCCGTGAGCGCGGAGGTCTGCCCGCATCACTTTACCCTGACTGAGGATGACATCCCGGGCGACGACGCGAACTACAAGATGAACCCGCCGGTGCGCTCCGCAGCGGACCGGGACGCCCTGATCGAAGGGCTGCGGGACGGCACCTTCGAGGTGATCGCCACCGACCACGCGCCGCACAGCGCGCAGGAGAAGCGCAGGTCCTTTGCCGAGGCGCCCTTCGGCATCGTCGGCCTGGAGACCGCAGTGCCCCTGACGGTCACGGAGCTGGTGGAAAAAGGCGTGCTCACGCCCCTCGGCATGGCGGCCGCCATGAGCACCAACCCCGCCAGGATCTGCGGCATTGAGGGCGGCACCCTCGCGGAAGGCAGCCGGGCGGACATCACCATCATTGATCCCTCGCGCGAGTGGCGGATCGACAAAGAAAGATTTGCATCCAGAGGACACAACACGCCCTTCCACGGGCGGACCGTGCGCGGCAGTGTGCGCATGACCGTCTGCGGGGGAAAGATCGTTTACAGGGAGGACGTATGATAGACAGACTGATCGAAAGAATCAAAGAGACCGGGGCCCCCATCGTGGTCGGCCTTGACCCCATGCTGCGGTTCATTCCGGAAGGAATCCTCAGGGATGCCTTCGGCAAATACGGCGAGACGCCGGCCGGGGCGGCGGAGGCCGTCTGGCAGTTCAACCGCGCGATCGTGGATGAGATCTGCGATCTTGTTCCTGCCGTCAAGCCGCAGATCGCGATGTACGAGCAGTTCGGCACCGCGGGCGTGGAAGCCTTCGCCCGGACCGTCGGGTACTGCCATGAGAAGGGACTTCTCGTGATCGGCGACGTCAAGCGCGGCGACATCGGATCGACCTCTGCGGCCTACGCCGCGGGACATCTCGGCAAGGTGCAGATCGGCAGCAATCTCTGCGCCGGCTTTGACGAGGATTTCGCGACCGTCAATCCCTACCTCGGGTCGGACGGGATCGAGCCCTTCCTCAAGGTCTGCCGGGAAGAAAAGAAGGGCATCTTCGTGCTGGTCAAGACCTCCAATCCCTCCAGCGGGGAATTCCAGGACCGCCTGACGGACGGCCGTCCCCTCTATGAGCTGGTCGCCGAGAAGGTGGCTGCCTGGGGCGAGACCTGCATGGGAGAGACCTACAGCCGCGTGGGCGCCGTGGTGGGCGCCACCTACCCGGAGATGGGCGCTGCCCTTCGCCTGCTGATGCCCAAAACCTATATCCTCGTGCCGGGCTACGGCGCGCAGGGCGGTAAGGGCAAGGATCTGGCCGCCTTCTTCAATGAGGACGGGCTGGGCGCCATCGTCAATTCCTCCCGCGGCATCATCGCCGCCTGGCAGCAGGAAGCCTACGCCGGTTTCGGGGAGGAGAAGTTCGCGAAGGCGAGCCGCGAGGCCGTCCTGGTGATGCGCGAAGACATCCGGCAGGCGCTGGAGAGCAGATGAGGACAGAGAAAGCAATGACGGATAAATGGATGGAAACGGCAAAGGTCCTGGAAAACCGGGAGATCGCGCCCGGCATCTTCGACCTGAGGCTGGAGACGGAGCAGATCGCGGCGGCGGCGCGGCCCGGCCAGTTCGTCTCCGTATACTGCGATGACGCGTCCCGCATCCTGCCGCGGCCGATCAGCGTCTGCGGCGCGGAGGGGGCCTGCCTTCGCCTTGTGTACCGGACAGCGGGCGCCGGGACAAAAGAGTTCTCCCGGAAACAGCCGGGGGATACGCTGCGGATCCTCGGACCGCTGGGGAACGGCTATCCGCTGGATGCGGCGGACGGGAAGACCATCGTCCTGACGGGCGGCGGCATCGGCATCCCGCCCCTGCTTTACGCCGCAAGGGCCCTCTGGGAGAGGGCAAAGAACGGCGGCGCAGAGGGACCGGCCCGGATCACGGCCGTGCTCGGCTACCGCGGCGCGGACCTTTTCCTCGCAGAGGAATTCAAGGCCTTCGGCGATGTGTTTGTCGCCACTGAGGACGGAAGCGCCGGGACAAAGGGAACGATCCTGACCTGCATGGAGGAAAACGGCATCTGCCCGGATATGATCTTTGCCTGCGGCCCCGCGCCCATGCTGCGCGCCCTGCAGGAGAAGACCGCGCGGGAAAATACCGCCTGCTGGATCTCCCTGGAGGAGCGGATGGCCTGCGGCGTCGGCGCCTGCCTCTCCTGCGTGTGCGGGACGAAGGAGGAGGACGACCACTCGAAGGTGCATAACGCCCGCGTCTGCAGGGAAGGCCCTGTTTTCGAGGCGGGAGCAGTGATCATCTGAGCAGCGCGCAGGAAGCGACGGGAGAGAGCGGATGGAGATCAACATGAAAGTAAACATCGCGGGGGTGGAGCTGAAAAACCCCGTGATGACGGCCTCCGGAACCTTCGGGTCCGGAATGGAGTACAGTGAGCTGACGGATTTAAACAGGCTCGGCGCTGTCGTGACCAAGGGGGTCGCGGATAAGCCCTGGCCCGGCAATCCGGTGCCGCGGACAGCGGAGACGCCCTCGGGCATGCTCAACGCAATCGGGCTGCAGAAC
>CAMOKZ010000207.1 GCA_946618155.1 uncultured Lachnospiraceae bacterium
TCCAGGGAAAGCTCCCTGCGGTTGTTCACCAGAAGTCTGGTCTGCTTGCTGCCCGCGTCCACCAGGAAATCCAGATCCTCTTTCTTTACGCCGAAGGCGGCAAGATCCGTCGGGATCTCCGTGACCTTCACGATATCCGCGATCTGGTCGATCACATAACGGGCCTTCGTCATCTCGTCCTCGCCGAAGAGCTGCGGGGCGATGGCGTCGCACAGGCCGGCGAGCTGTTTGCTGCAGGCCTCGAGATTGTACTCCATCACGTGGGCGAACAGGATGGCGTTCGATACGCCGTGGGCGATGTGGTACTTGCCGCCCAGCGGGTAGGACAGGGCGTGCACCGCGGTGGTGCCGCTGGCCGTGATGGCCACGCCGCCGTAGTAGGCGCCGAGCATCATCGCGCTCTTCGCCTCGGTGTCATCCGGATCGAGGTAGGCCCTGCGGATGTTCGCGAAGATCAGCTTCGCCCCTGCCAGGGCAAAGGTATCGCTGAGCATGGTCGCCTTCTTCGAGGTGTAGCACTCCACCACATGGGCAAGGGCGTCCACGCCCGTCGCGGCCACGATCGGCTTCGGCAGGCGGGCGATCGTCCGGGGATCAAGCAGGACGTAGTCCGGGATCATCGCGTCATTGACGATGCCCTTCTTCGTCTCCTCCTCCGGGATAGCCACGATCGCGTTGCAGGTCGCTTCAGCGCCGGTCCCGCAGGTGGTGGGGATCATCGCGGAGCGCAGCTGCTTTCTTCCGATGGCGGGGTTGTCCATCAGGTCTCTGACCGTGTAGGAAGCGCCCTTAAGCAGGCTCACCAGCTTGGCCGCGTCCATCACGCTGCCGCCGCCCATGGCGATGACGAAATCTCCGTCCGCCTCCTGGACCTGCTCCACCACGCGCTCAACGTCGGTGTAGGCCGGCTCCGCCTTCAGATCGTCAAAGATCTTGAAGGAGACATGCGCCGCCTCCAGCTCGCCGGTCAGCAGCTCGAGCATTCCCGTCGCCCTGATGCCGCGGTCCGTGAACACGAGCACCTTTTTCGCATTCTCTTTTTCCAGAATATCCTTTACTTTCGCAATGCAGCCCTCACCCGCGTATACGCAGGAAGGCATTTTCGCCTGACAAACGTCCATTAAAGGAGCCTCCTTTCGAATCTGCAAACTGATAATCTCATCATAAGGTGCGCCAGATAAATAGACAAGGTCATATGCGTTTCGTTTTGAAACGCAGAGGCGGTCCGCCGGGCAAAAGCAGCCCGAAAATTCCGCAAAAAAATCTCCCGCAGGAAACCATTCTGTTTTATAATAAAACAAAGTGTTAAATACACGTTAAGAAGGAGGGAACGGTATGAGCGGTGTGATCCTGCCCGAAATGAAAAAAAAGAAGGTGCGCATCCTGGGCATAGCCCCCTACGCGGGCATGAAATCCGTCATGGAGCGCGTCGCCGCGGAGCGGACGGACCTTGAACTCGATGTGTACGTCGGCGACCTGGACCAGGGCGTCAACATCGCCCTGCAGAACATCCAGAGCAACTACGATATCCTGATCTCCCGCGGCGGCACCGCGCAGATGCTGGAGCGGGAATCCTCCCTGCCCGTCATCCCGGTGGAGATCTCCACCTCCGATATCCTGCGGGCGATCAAGCTGTGTGAGAACAACGCCCAGCCCTTCGCCATCGTCGGCTTCCCGAACGCGACCGCCAACGCCAGCATCCTGTGCGAGCTGATGCAGTACACCATCGAGATCCGCACCATCCACAGCCGCAAAGAGGCCCAGGAGACCATTGCGGACCTGCGGGCAAGCGGCTTCGGCATCGTCCTGTGCGACATGGTCTCCTACACCACCGCGCAGAAGATGGAGATGAACGCCATCCTGATCACCTCCGGCATGGAGAGCGTCTCCAGCGCCTTCGACCAGGCGGTCAACCTCTACAACACCTGCCGCCGGATGATGGCGGAGGGGCATTTTTACCAGGATATCCTGCGTGAATCCAGCCAGAAGGTTCTGGTCATGAAAGAAAACGGCGAGATCATCTTCACGACCGTCGGCGAGGAACAGCTCGGCCAGACGGTGGAACTGCTCGCCCCCGAGATCGGCGACGTCATCCGCAGGAAAGTCACGAAATTCTTCAAGAACATCGACCAGACCCTGTACTCGTGCATCTGCAGGAGCATGACCCTTTACGGGCACAACTACGCCGTCTTCTACCTCTCCTGCAGCTCGGTCCCGATCATCTCCGGCAAGTACGGCATCCAGTACTCCTCCCAGAAGCAGATCGAGGACGTCTTCTTCAACAATATCTACAACGTGACGGACATCAACACGGAGCGGCTCGGCGACATCTCCTCCCCGGTCCTGCTCACCGGCGAACCCGGGACAGGCAAGGAGCAGGCGGCGCGGATGATCTATTCCCGCAGCCGCTTAAAGAGCAACCCGCTGATCACGATCAGCTGCGGCCTGCTCAACGAGCGCAGCTGGAACTTCCTCGTCTACCATTACAATTCGCCGCTCAACGACAACGACAACACGATCTTCTTCAAGAACATCAGCGCCCTCTCCAGGGAGCGCTACGCGCAGCTGCTCTCCACCATCATCGACACGAACCTGTGCAAGCGAAACCGCGTCATCTTCTCCTGCGACAGTCTCCCGGACCAGGAGATCCCCAGGGAAATGCGCGAGATGGTCAACCTGCTCTCCTGCGTGACCTTCCACCTGCGCCCCACCAGGGAGCGCGCCGCGGACATCCCCGCCCTGTGCGCCCTGTACCTGAACGCGGCGAACCTCTCCTCGGAGAACCGGATCATCGGGCTTGAACCCGAGGCCCTCACCCTCCTGCAGAACTACAGCTGGCCCTACAATTACACGCAGTTCCGCCGGATCTTAAGCGAGCTCGTCCTCATCACGGACACGCCCTATATCACCGCCGGAAACGTGCAGATGCTGCTCGATAAGGAAGCGGAGATCGCCGGCCGCGCCGCTGCCGTCCCGCAAGGCAGCGAAGACACCGCCCTGCGGCGCACGCTGGACCTGGGCAAGCCGCTCAGCGAGATCACCATGGACATCATCCGGCTGGTCCTCGAAGAAAAAGGCGGCAACCAGAGCGCAGCCGCCAAGCAGCTGGGGATCGGGCGGTCGACGCTGTGGCGCTACCTGAACGCAGGGCAGGTGTGAAATGAAAAAACGGCCTCGCAGCAAATGCAGCCTCTCCTGGCGGAAGGCTCCTCGCAAACAGTTAAAGGCCTCTTATGACGGAAGCACCCGGCAAATTCAAGAAAATTCATTTGCCTGGGTGCATTCCGT
>CAMOKZ010000208.1 GCA_946618155.1 uncultured Lachnospiraceae bacterium
CCGGCCATGGTGTAAAAGACCGAATCCGCCTCCCGCGCGATGGAGCTGCCGACCACGTTCACAATGCCAAGGGTGCGGACGCCGGTCTCTTTGGCAAGGCGCAGGGCCGCCAGGCTGTCCGCGGTCTCCCCGGACTGGGAGATGATGATCACCAGCGCGTTCGGATCGAGGATGGGGCGGCGGTAGCGGAACTCGGAGGCAAGGTCCACCTGCACCGGGATCCTGGCCAGATCCTCCATCACATATTTGCAGACCATGCCCGCATGCCAGGCCGAACCGCAGGCCACGACCCATACCTGGGAGAAGGACTGAATCTCCTCGGCGGAAAGGCCGATCGCGGTATAATCGATCTCCCCGTCATGGATGGCGGTGCCGATCGTATCGCGCACGGCCGTGGGCTGCTCGTGGATCTCCTTCATCATGAAATGCTCGAAACCGCCGCGCTCAGCCGCCGCGGCGTCCCACTCGATCCGCTTTTTCTCCTTCTGAATCTCGTCGCCGTCCAGGTTGTAGAAGGTGATCGAATCCTCAGTCAGCCGGCCGATCTCCAGGTTGCCGATGTAATAGACATCCCGCGTATATTTCAGGATGGCGGGCACGTCGGAGGCAAGGAAATTCTCCCCCTCGCCCTCGCCGATGATCATCGGCGAATCCTTCCTCGCAACATAGATCTCCCCGGGATAATCGTGGAAGAGCAGGGCAAAGGCATAGCTGCCGCGGATGCGGACCATGGCGTGGTTGATCGCGTCGACGGGCGTATGCAGATACTTCTTGTAATAGTAATCGATCAGCTTGATCGCGATCTCCGTATCCGTGTCGGAGTAAAAGACATAGCCCTTCTTCGTCAGCTTATCCTTCAGTTCCTGATAATTCTCGATAATGCCGTTGTGGACGCCGATCACCGAGTCCGAAGTATGCGGATGCGCGTTCGGCTCGGTGGGCTCGCCGTGGGTCGCCCAGCGCGTGTGGCCGATGCCGCAGCTGCCGTGTATGGCCGCGCCCTGGTCGGTCTTGTCCGAGAGGACGCGCAGGCGCCCCTGCGCCTTCACGACGGCAACGGGCCCGCTGCCGTCCCGCACTGCGATGCCGGCGGAATCGTAGCCGCGGTATTCCAGTTTAGAGAGACCCTCCAGAAGAAGAGGCGCCGCTTCCTGCTTGCCGATATATCCAACAATGCCGCACATAAAATACCTCCGTAGCAGAAATCACAGGTCGTTGGTACGTGAATACTATGCATTAATATTTTATCCTCTGCGCCCCCATCTGTCCATAAAAAGTCTGCGGAACGAGGGCGGCGGAGATGCAGGCAGGAGCAATAGCCAGTGGCGATGTTCTCGGGAATGTAGTAAAATGTCAGCAGTAGATCCTTTTTGTCCGGCAGTATGTGACACAGCCCGGGGGATGTGCTGCTGCCCTGAGATCAGGCACATAGAGGAGGAACAGAACAAGATGATGACGACAGACAGAATTTCCAATCGATGCGGAAGATTGATCAGGCGTTTCCTGCCGGCCCTTCTGCTGGTGCTGTGTCTGTGCGGCCTGCCGGCCGGGGAGACACCCGCGCTTCTGGTAAAAGGTCTTGGCCCGGTGACCGCCCAGGCCGCGACGCCTTCGCTCTCCGCGAAGACGCTGACCGTGACGGCCGGGACGAAAAAGACGATCACGCTGAATAACGCGTCCGCGCAGGTGAAGTGGACGACCTCCGACGAGAAGGTCGCCGCCATCGTTTCCACGGAAGGAAAGAGCGTGACCATCCGCGGGAAAAAGGCCGGGAAGGCCACGATCACCGCGAAGTGCGCGAAGAAATCCTATACCTGCACGGTCACGGTAAAAAATGTGCCGAAGATCTCCCAGACCACGGCTTCCCTGAAGGTCGGAAAGACGGTCGAGCTGAAGGTGACGGGCACCATGTCCGCGCCGAAGTGGAAGACCTCCAATGCGAAGGTGGCATCCCTCGTCAAGATCGGCCCGCGCCGGTACAAGGTAAAGGCGCTGAAGGCCGGTACCGCAAAGATCACGGCCGTCGTGAACGGGAAGACACTGGTCTGCACGGTCAAGGTGACGGCGGTCTGGAAGAATTACCAGTGGGCGGACAAGATGTACCTCACGGGAAACACGGAGAATGACTACGCGCTGGAGATGATCTGCAGAAAGGTCCTGGGCAAGCCCGGGCAGTCAAAACGCATACAGATCAAAAAGCTCTATTCCTACGTCGCCCGCCTCAGCACCCATTACGCGGAGGGCAGGACCAACACGGGCAATAAATCCCGGGGCTGGTTCAGGATCAACTTTTCTTCTGCGACGGTGCAGAAGAATGTAGATGCGTACGCCGCCTTTGTCAAGAAACAGCTCAGCAGCGGCAAGGCCAGGGTCGGAAACGGCATGGAGGAGCTGAGCGACTCTGCCATGGACATTCTGAGTGATAAGAACTACTGTTACATGGACTGCATCGGCGCGTCCTGCCTGTTCCAGGAGCTTCTCAGCCACATCGGCGTCAAGTGCATCTGCATCTGGGGAACGAGCACAGCCGGAAACGGCCATATGTGGAACGCGGTGCGCTACGGCGGAAAGTGGTACTGCTGCGATGTGGACGGTGAGAACTGGGACTACTACATGGACCCGGCCAACAAGAACGGCGGTCTGACGTATTACCGGCTGATGTGCGGGAAGGATTATCTGAAGAGCATCAACTACAAATACAACGCGAAAGAATACCCTGTCATCGAGAAGACGGGATTAAAATGAAACCTTCGCGAAACTCGTGTAATTGCTAAGGGTGACGTGAAATGGCCCCGGGCGGAAAAGCCCGGGGCCACAGATTTACAGGCGTTTTTGTTATGACATCTGCAGGAGCGGCGGTACACTTCCGCTTGCCAGCAGATTTTTCCCGCGGCTTGCCTCAATAATCTTAGTGCAGGTCGTCTCCGCGCGCCGGGGCCACAGATTTCCAGACATTTTTGGGCTTGCGTCTGTCACCGCAGCAACAGCCCCCCAAAAAATATTCTTACTGCATGAACGTGCCGTCGATCATCTGCTGGATATACTCAGCATAGGCAGTCTGGACTTCTTCCGGAACGACATCCTTGTTCAGCTCGCCCGGGGAAAGCACGCCGTTCTGGAGGGTGCCGTACAGGGTCTCGCCGCCGAAGGTTCCTTCTTCAACCGCTTTCATGCTCAGCTCGATCAGGGCAGAGTTGTCCGTGACCTGGCTGCCGATGACGCATGCATTCTGGCCGAGCAGATCTGCCGGCTGCGC
>CAMOKZ010000209.1 GCA_946618155.1 uncultured Lachnospiraceae bacterium
CAGCGGGGAGTCTGCGGCCGACGAGGAGATGACAGAAGTCTCTGAGGAAACAGCGGAGACCACCACGGAAGAGACGGAGACTTCCGACAGTGCCAAAGCGCTGAAAGCCGGCGGAGCCATCGTGATCACGGGCGGAAGCTTTACGATCGACGCCTGTGACGACGCGATCCACAGCAACTCTTCCGTGCAGATCGACGGCGGGACCTTAACCCTCGCTGCAGGGGACGATGGTATCCATGCCGACGGTACGGTCACCATCGACAGCGGCGAGGTGACGATCACCGGCAGCTATGAGGGAATAGAAGGCGCAGCCATTATCGTCAACGACGGCGTGATCGACGTGACGTCGAGCGACGACGGGTTTAACGCGTCAAACGGAACCTCTTCCATGAACTTTGGCGGCATGGGGAATGCAGCCGGGATGATGCAGAAATTCCAGGATATGTCGGAGCGCGGAGCGGGCAGACACAGCCGCGGAGGCTCCGGTATGGGTCCGGGCCAGGCACAGGGCAGTGAGACCACCGAGACTGCCCAGACGGCAGAGGGCAGTGAGACCACAGAGTCCGCGCAGACTGTGCAGGGCAGTGAGCCTGCGGAGCCCGACCAGGCAGAGCAGGGCGCTCCGGAAGGCAGACCGATGGAAATGATGCAGCCTGTGGGGACCACCCAGGAAGCGGGAACAGAGAGCGCGGACGGGGAGGAGACGGTTTTTGAGCTTTCTCTTCTTGAGATCAACGGCGGTACCATTCATGTGAACGCCGGCGGCGACGGGCTTGACTCCAACGGTGACCTGATCATCAACGGCGGCACGATCACCGTGGACGGGCCGGAAAACGGCGGCAACGGCGCGCTGGATTCCGGAACGGAGAGCGGCGGCAGGCTGCTGGTGAACGGCGGCACCATTGCGGCCGCGGGCAGCAGCGGGATGGCGGAAAGCTTTGATGAAGCCTCAGAGCAGGCCAGCTTCCACTGCACGTTTTCTTCCTCTTTTGCGGCAGGCGATGTGCTTACCGTGACCGATGCGGAGGGGGAGGAGATCTTCTCGATGACGATGGAAAAGAGCGGCAATGACCTGGTCTTTTCCAGCCCGGAACTGACGGCCGGTGAGACGGTCACCGTCACGGTCGGTGAACTGAGTATGGAGGCAGTCTGCGCATAGGGGGACTGCTGCGGCTGCGGCCTGCTGAAAAGCGGGCCGCAGTTTTCTGTTGTGCCGGGGTGCAAATGATGGTAAAGTCTTGGGAGGAGGAAATGTATGATGAAATGGATGATCGCATCGGATATTCACGGCTCTGCTTCCTGCTGCCGCCGGCTGCTTGAGGCCTGGGACAGGGAGGGCGCGGGGCGCATGCTGCTGCTGGGGGACATCCTCTATCACGGCCCGAGAAATGACCTGCCGGAGGCCTATGCCCCCAAAGAGGTCATTGCAATGCTGAATGAGCGCGCAGACCGGATCTGCTCCGTGCGCGGCAACTGCGAGGCCGAGGTGGACCAGATGGTGCTGCGCTTCCCGGTGATGGCGGATTACTGCCTGCTGCCTCTGGCGGACCGGATGATCGTGGCGACCCACGGGCATATCTATCATGAGGGCGCATTGCCGCCCATGCAGCCGGGGGATGCGCTCCTCTACGGGCATACCCATGTGCTCCGGGCACAGCGTTCGGGGGACTATTTCTTCCTGAACCCGGGCTCCGTCTCCATCCCCAAAGAGAACAATCCGCGCAGCTACGCTGTCCTGGAGGGGGATACCTTTACGGTCAGGGAGCTTGACGGCAGGGAGATCTGCCATATCCGGCTGGCGGAATAAAGGGTACAGAGCGACCCGAAAATACATTGCAAAGAGGAAACAGAATGAGAGAACTGGAACTGATCGCCCCCTGCCATTTCGGGCTGGAGGCGGTACTGAAAAAAGAGATCATCGCGCTGGGCTATGAGATCACGCGCGTGGAGGACGGCAGGGTGACGTTCCGCGGGGACGCGGAGGCGATCTGCCGCGCCAATGTATTCCTGCGCACGGCGGAGCGTGTCCTGGTGCAGGCGGGGAGGATCCATGCGGAGACCTTCGACGAGCTGTTTGAGCGGACAAAGGCCCTTCCCTGGGAGCGGTTCATCCCGGAGGACGGCAAATTCTGGGTGGCGAAGGCCTCTTCGGTGCGCAGCAAACTGTTCAGCCCCTCGGACATCCAGTCGATCATGAAGAAAGCCATCGTGGAGCGGCTGCGCGGCGTTTACGGACGGTCCTGGTTCGAGGAGACCGGCGCGCATTTCCCGATCCGCGTTTTCCTGATGAAGGATGAGGCGACCATCGGTATCGACACCTCGGGCGAATCTCTGCACAAGAGAGGATACCGTCTGCTTAAGGCCAAGGCGCCCATCACGGAGACCCTGGCGGCGGCCCTGCTCATGCTGACGCCCTGGAACAAAGACAGGATCCTGGTGGATCCCTTCTGCGGCAGCGGCACCTTCCCGATCGAGGCGGCCATGATGGCGGCGAAGATCGCGCCGGGCATGAACCGTTCCTTCCTGGCCGAGGACTGGTCCGGGCTCATCCCGATGAAGACCTGGTACCGGGCCATGGATGAGGCCTCCGAGATGGTGGACGACAAGATCGAGACGGATATTCAGGGCTATGACGCCGACGGGGAGATCATCAAGGCGGCACGGGAGAACGCGCGCTGCGCCGGCGTTGACCATCTGATCCACTTCCAGCAGCGGGCGGTGGAAAACCTGAGCCATCCGAAGAAATACGGGTTTATCATCACCAATCCGCCCTACGGCGAGCGCCTTGAGGAAAAGGCGGCCCTTCCCGCCCTGTACGGACAGATCGGGGACGCGATGCGGCGGCTGGATACCTGGTCGACCTACCTGATCACGTCCTATGAACAGGCGGAAAAATACATCGGGCGCAAGGCGGACAAGAACCGCAAGATCTACAACGGCATGATCAAAACCTACTATTATCAGTTCCTGGGTCCCAAGCCCCCCAGGCGCAGGCCCCAGGGCGGGGACATGCCGGCCGGAGAGAACGGATGATGATGAAAAAGAAGCTTTCGGACAGGCAGCGGCTGATCAGGCTCGGCCTTTCCGCACTGGTTCTGGCGGCTGCGCTCCCGCTGCATGGCCTGCATCTGCAAGCCGAAAAGGCGTTTGCTGCAGAGACGGCCGGCAC
>CAMOKZ010000210.1 GCA_946618155.1 uncultured Lachnospiraceae bacterium
CTCCATCTGCCTGACGGCGTCATCGAAGACGGCCAGCGCGCGGTCGATCGGGTCCGGCGTCGACAGATCCACCCCGGCGATCTTCAGGAGGCTCACCGGATCCTGGGTGCATCCGCCGGAGAGGAACTTCAGGTAGCGCTCCACCATGGGCGCGCCCTCCTTCAGGATGCGGTGGGCGATGTCCACGGCCGCGGCAAAGCTGGTCGCGTACTGGTAGACGTAGAAGTTGTAGTAGAAGTGCGGGATCCGGCACCACTCGTAGGCGATCAGCGGATCGGAGACCATATCCTCACCGAAGTAGTCGCGGTTAAGCTGCAGGTAGAGACCGCTGAGGGCGTCCGCGGTGAGCGGTTTTCCCTCCGCCGCCATCTCGTTGGACCTGCGCTCGAACTCCTCGAACATGGTCTGCCTGAACAGCGTGCCCTTGAAGCTTTCCAGGTAGTGGTTGATCAGGTACGCCTTCTCCTCTTTCGAGGAGGCGCGGCCCAGCAGGTATTCCAGGAGCAGGATCTCGTTGGTGGTGGAGGCGACCTCCGCCACGAAGATCGTGTAGTCGGAATCCAGCAGGCTCTGGGCGTGACTGGAATACCAGGTGTGCATGGAGTGGCCCATCTCGTGGATGAGGGTGAAGACATCGTCCAGGGTGCCGTTGTAGTTGAGCAGCATGTAGGGATGCACGCCGTACACGCCGGAGGAGTAGGCGCCGGAGCGCTTGCCCTCATTCTCCGCCACGTCGATCCACCGCTCCGCGTAGGCCTTCTTCACGATGTTCACATACTCCTCGCCCATCGGCGCGAGGGCCTCGAGGGTCAGCTCTTTCGCCTTCTCGTAGGAGATGCTCTCGTCCCTGTCCTTGACCATGGGCACGTAGACGTCGTACATGTGCAGCTCGTCCACGCCCAGCAGGCGCTTGCGCAGGGACACATAGCGGTGCATCGCCGGCAGGCCGCGGCGCACGCTGTCGATCAGGCTGTCGCACACGGCGGGGGAGACGTTGTTCGCGTCCACGGCCGCCTCAAAAGCGGAACCGTATTTCCTTGCCCGGGCGTAGAACAGCTGCTTCTGCACCTGTCCCTCGTAGAGGGCCGCCCAGGTATTCGCGAAAGCCTTGTACCGGCCGTAGTATTTCTCAAAGACCTCCCGGCGCAGGGCCCGGTCCGCATCCATCTGCAGCGGCACGAACCGCCCGTTGGTGATGGTGACCTGGGTGCCGTCCGCCTTCGTCACGGTATCGAATTTCAGGTCCGCGTTCATCAGCATGCCGAACCCGTTGGACGGGGCCTCAGCCATGGCGTGGGCGGAGGCGAGGAGCTTCTCCTGCTCCTTGTCCAGCATGTGGGGCTTGCGGCGCACGATCTCCCGGATGGTGACGGCGTACTTATTAAGCCCCGGCTCCTCGGCAAAGAAGCGCTCCCGGTCCGCGTCCGGAATATCCAGCAGCTCCGGCTCGAAGAAGGCGAGCTTTTCCATGATCTGGTGCATCGCCGTGCGGGACCGCATGTTCAGGGCCTGCCGCTGCCCGTCCCCGGTATCCTCGTCGTGGCGCATGTGGGCGTAGCCCGTCACGTGGTAAAGGCAGTCCATGCACTGCTCGTAAAGATCAAAAAACTTCAGCAGGGCGGGGGCGCTCCCGAGGGTCCCCTCCATCGCGGCCATCTCATCCGCCAGTTCCAGCGCTTTATTCAGCTGCTGCTCCCATGCCGCCTCGTCGGCGCAGATATCCTCCAGCCTCCAGGTGAGCTCCTCGGGCACCTCGGCGCGCTTCGGCAATGCTTTTTCCATTTCTATGTCCTCCTTATGGTTTAGTTCTGTATTCTGTTCTGCCCCCGCAGGGGGATCATTTTTTCTCGTCCTTATCCTTAAAGATCTTCTTCCCGCAGGCGACCGGGGTAAAGAGCGGCATCGGCACGAGCACCGTCCTCTCCTTCTCCTGCTGGTTCTCCCACAGACCGTCCGGGAACCGCTGCCACCGCTTCATCAGGTGGGTGTAGTCGCTGCTCTGTCCCTTTTTCAGCAGGGTGCCGGACCTTTCCAGCCACTGGTGCACTCTCCCGTGCGTCGCCGCCGCCAGGGCCCGCAGGTTGGCGATGTCGTGGTCCGACATGACAAAGGCCGTCCGCATCCGGTCAGAGCGCATGCAGGAGCAGAGGAAGACCGGGTTTTTCGGTTCCAGGGCGCTCAGGTACACCAGGTTCCGGTAATAGAGGTGTCCGCAGACCGCCCTGTCCGGCTTGCGGCTCGTCTTTCCGAAAAAGCCCTCGGTCCAGCGGTTGCTGACGATGATCCTCTGCGCCGTCAGCAGCACCTCCCAGCTGCGCTGCTCCGGCTCATCCATGGAGAAGGGCACATGGGCCTTCCCGTCCTTGATATCCTGGGATTCGACCTTGTCGACAGAAAAGCGCAGGATATCCTTCCCATCCTCTTTGGTCAGCACCGGCATCGCATCCGGCCCGGTCGCCGGCCAGAGATTGGATTCCTTTTCATTCGGCGTTCGCGTAAAAATCAGCGGCACTCTCATCCTGCTCATCGCAATATCCTCTCTTTCTCCGTGCGTCCTTCTTTCTCGTCCGCCTGCCGAAGCAGATCAAGACAAGCATTCTTTTCCTCCTCCGTGCAGCGGGCACTGCGCAGGGCGCCCCGGCAGCTGCTCCGCAGCATTTCCATGTGGGTCTGGAACTGCCGGCCGCGCTCAGCGCCCGAAAGCTTCTCCGCCTCTTCCAGCAGTTTCCACTCATACTGTGCGATATCAGAGAGCTTCGCGATCACAAACTGGTCCGGCAGGAGAAGGCGGCCCATCACGCTGGCCTTTTCAAGGTCCCTGAACCATTTCCCGCCGATGATATCCCCGCCGCGGTCCACGATCTTCCGGTCGTTCTCCACATAGCCGCCTCCGGTCTTCGGGTCATAGGCGGGCATCGCCTGATCCAGCTTATACAGATCCGCCTTTTCCGGGTCCGGATCCCGCTTCGGCACCAGGGCGGGGTGGAGACGCAGCAGATAGTTCTGATTCCTGAACTGCCCGTGGTAGCCCTTCCAGGCCGCCATGACCGCCTCCAGGGTTTCATCGCCCTGGGGCGCGGCGGCAAGCTGCCATCCGTTCGAACGGGTGAAGGCCATCCAGCGCTCGTGCTCCAGGTCGTAAAGGGGGGCACGCTCCTCC
>CAMOKZ010000211.1 GCA_946618155.1 uncultured Lachnospiraceae bacterium
CCCTTCGAGACCTTCCTGGGCTTCAAGGGCAACAAGGAGCCGGATATCGACCTGAACTTCTCCGGCGAGTACCAGAGTAAGGCCCACAAATATACCGAGGTCATCTTCGGCGCGGGGCAGACCTTCCGTGCCGGCACCATCGGCACCCTCGCCGAGAAGACGGCCTTCGGCTTCGTCAAGCACTACTTTGAGGAGCACGGCCAGTACAAGCGCACCTGCGAGATCGACCGCATCGTCGGCGGCTGCGTCGGGATCAGGCGCACCACGGGCCAGCACCCGGGCGGCATCATCGTGCTGCCCTACGGTGAGGATATCTGCTCCTTTACGCCGGTGCAGCATCCGGCCAACGACACGGAGACGGATATCGTCACCACCCATTTCGATTACCACTCGATCGATCACAACCTCCTGAAGCTGGATATCCTCGGCCATGATGATCCGAGTATGATCCGCATGCTGGAGGATCTGACCGGCCTCAACGCCAGGGAGATCCCCCTCGATGACCGGCAGGTGATGAGCCTGTTCCAGAACACGGAGGCGCTGGGCATCACGCCGGAGCAGATCGGCGGCTGCCCGCTGGGGTCCCTGGGCATCCCGGAGTTCGGCACGGAATTCGCCATCCAGATGCTGGTGGATACGAAGCCCCAGTATTTCTCGGACCTGGTCCGGATCGCGGGCCTGGCCCACGGCACGGACGTATGGCTGGGGAACGCGCAGACCCTCATCCAGAACGGGGACGCGACGATCTCCACGGCCATCTGTACCCGTGACGATATCATGATCTACCTGATCGAGAAGGGCCTGGACAAGGAGAAATCCTTCACGATCATGGAGAGCGTGCGAAAGGGCAAGGGCCTCAAGCCCGAGTGGGAAGAGGACATGAAGGCCCACGGCGTGCCCGACTGGTACATCTGGTCCTGCAAGAAGATCAAGTACATGTTCCCGAAGGCCCACGCGGCGGCCTATGTCATGATGGCCTGGCGAATCGCCTGGTTCAAGATCAACCGTCCGCTGGCTTACTACGCGGCCTACTTCAGCATCCGCGCCTCAGGCTTCGACTACAGGCTGATGTGCCTGGGCGAGGAGAGGCTGCTGGAGAACATGCGCGAGCTTGAGAGCCGCAAGGACGACATGTCCAAGAAGGAAGAGGATATCTATAAGGATATGAAGGTCGTCCGCGAGATGTACGAGCGCGGCTTCACCTTCATGCCGATCGATTTAAAGCGCGTGCACGCGAGCCGCTTCCAGGTGATCGACGGCAAGCTGATGCCTTCCCTGTGCAGCATAGACGGCCTGGGCGGCAAGGCGGCCGAGGGCGTGACCGAGGCGGTCAGGGACGGCATGTTCCTCTCCAAGCAGGATTTCCGGGAGAGGGCGAGAGTCAGCAAGACCATCGTGGACCAGCTCGAGGAGCTCGGCATCCTGACCGGGCTGCCGGAGACCAACCAGCTGTCCATCTTTGACATTGCGGTGGACGAATAGGAAAGGAAGGCCATGGATCACATCATTCTGATCGGTTTTATGGGCGCGGGGAAGACGACGATAGGAAAGAAGCTGGCCCGGCGCCTGGGGCGCGGCTTTGCCGACACGGACCAGATCGTGGAGGAGCAGGAGGGCCGCCCCATCAGCGAGATCTTCGCGAAGGACGGGGAGCCTTACTTCCGGGCGGCGGAAACCAAAGCCCTGGAGAGCCTGGCCGCGAGCCCGGAGCCCCTTGTGATCGCGGCGGGCGGCGGCCTTGCCGTGCAGCCCGCGAACCTTCCCATTCTGCGGTCGATGGGAAAGACCGTATACCTGACGGCCGGGACCGATACCCTGTTGATGCGCCTCTCCTCGGATACGAAGAGACCGCTGCTGCAGGGCGGGGACCTGAGGGGAAAGATCGAGGGCCTCAAGGCCGCCCGGGAGGGCGCCTACCTTGCCGCCGCCGACTTTTCCGTCGCCACGGACCGGCGCAGCTACCGTTCCATTCTGGACGAGATAGTGGAAAAATGTCAGTGAGCGGCTTGCATTGCCCCCGATAATACGGTACAATAGAGCATACTTGCAAGAAGGAGGATTTATCATGATATCGGCAGGTGATTTTAGAAACGGCATTACGCTGGAAATGGAAGGCAATATTTACCAGATCATTGAGTTCCAGCACGTAAAACCCGGAAAAGGCGCGGCGTTCGTCCGCACGAAGCTGAAAAACATCGTCAGCGGCGGCGTGGTGGAAAAAACGTTCCGTCCCACTGAAAAATTCCCGACCGCGCATATTGACCGCGTCGATATGCAGTATCTGTACAGCGACGGCGACCTGTTCTACTTCATGAATGTGGAGAACTACGAGCAGATCGGCCTCAGCCAGGAACAGATCGGCGATGCCTTAAAGTTCGTCAAAGAGAACGAGATGGTGAAGATCTGCTCTTACAAGGGCAGCGTATTCGCAGTCGAGCCGCCTCTGTTCGTTGAGCTCGAGGTCACGGAGACCGAGCCCGGCTTCAAGGGCGATACGGCGACCGGCGCCACCAAGCCCGCGATCGTCGAGACCGGCGCGCAGGTCCTGGTCCCGCTGTTTGTTGAGATCGGCGACAAGCTGAAGATCGATACCAGAACGGGAGAGTATCTGTCCAGAGTATGAGCCATGATACGGCCGGCCCTGATGGCCGGGAAATGCGTCTTGCCGATGAGGAAGAGTTTTTTCAGATCGCCGGCGGGATCGTTGCATCGCCGTCCTTTGGCCGGACAAAGCAGCATATTCAGCACGGCAGGACCAGCGTATATGCGCACGCCCTTGCCGTTGCCTACTACAGCTGCTGGCTGGCGGAGAAGCTTGGCGTCAAGGTAAACAAGCGCGAGCTCATCCGCGGCGCCATGCTGCATGACTATTTTCTCTATGACTGGCATGACGGCGGAGACGGCCACAAATGGCACGGCTTTACCCACGCCGGAAAAGCCCTGGAGAACGCAAAGCGCGACTTTATCCTCA
Source organism: uncultured Lachnospiraceae bacterium (assembly GCA_946618155.1). Taxonomy (GTDB): domain Bacteria; phylum Bacillota; class Clostridia; order Lachnospirales; family Lachnospiraceae; genus CAMOKZ01. The sequence goes on from CAMOKZ010000211.1 coordinate 2,972, forward strand.
CTCCGCTGGAGGAGGACATCATCGCGCGGCATATGTTTCCGCTGAACCTTCACCCTCCCGGACACAGGGAGAGCGCACTGGTCTGCATGGCCGACAAGGTCTGCTCCGCCTACGAGACGGCGCACCGCAAGTCGACCCCGTGGCGGCCCTACCGGCTGGAGGAAGAAATGGAAGCGTGGCTGAAGC
>CAMOKZ010000212.1 GCA_946618155.1 uncultured Lachnospiraceae bacterium
TACCCAGAGCGAGCCGCAGTCCGGCCTGGCCCCCGGCATCATCACGATCTACAACTCGGACCAGACCTCCATCGGCGGAGACGGCAATGGCGGATCGGATCAGGCATCCGGACAGGCGTCAGGGAATGGCAGCCAGCCCGCCGACCTCTCGGAAGAAAACAGCTACTGGCAGAACAATCCGGTGTCCGGCGGCGACTCTGCCGATCAGGGCACAGCCGGCATCGATTATTCCGCCTCCGGGCAGGGCGCCCAGGGGGATTACTCCTATGACTGGGCCGGTCTCGCCGGCGGCGGTGACCCGGCAGGCGGCAGCGCTTCCTCCTACGGGCAGGATACCTCCGGCGGCGACTATTCCGCTTCCGGACAGGGTGCGCCGGGCGACTACTCCTACGACTGGGCCGGTCTTGCCGGCGGCGGTGACCCGGCCGGCGACGCTGCACTCTCGCCGGAAGTCATCCAGATCTACGACTCCATCCCGGAGGCGGCGCCCTAAGGCGGAGGATCCTGGTGCCCGGGGCTTACCCCCCTTTGGTACTGTTTACCGTTTGCCGCGGCTTTTGTTAGCATATTCAGCGCACGCGCCGGCGGTCTTTTGGTACTCATAGAAGCTTTTCACAGCTTTCGTTATCATTTCGCCGGTCGACCCGTACCATAACGTGTACTAAAATAGCCGGATGGAACTCGGGCGTTACCACTTGCATGCATGCTTGTGCAAGCATAGTCTGCACATTCAGTCTTATCGCGCAAACTGCCCTGCCGCAATTTCATTCCGCGGCAGGGCAATTCTCTTTCCATTATTCTGTTAAGCTGCGCAGTGCCTCACTCCGCCGGCGTCTGAGGTCTCCCGGCCTCCCCGCTGCCTCTGTCCGCGCCGGCCATTCTGGCCCGGACATCGGAAAGGCGCCTGCGGACGGCGGCCTCCCTGTCCTCGAACAGGAGACTCTTGTTGTAGCGGTAATACCGCGGGCATTCGTTTTCCCGCAGGAATTTTGTGCCCGCCTCCCCGACGGTCAGCTCTGTGATGAAATAGACCATCTCCTGGCTCTCGCCGAAGGCCGCCTCCATAAAGTCGAAGGCGTACTCCAGCTCTTCCATGGTCTTGTCGGTGTGGGCCTCGAGCCGTTCCCGGTACGGGCCAAAGCTTTCCTTGAGGATTTCGAAGGCTTCTTCTCCAGTCAGGGTCTTTTGGGTCTGCGCCGCTTTCCCGGCCTCTTCCCGCAGGGCCCCGCCCAGCTCTTCCATCGCGCGCACCAGCGCCCGGTTTCTTGTCAGCACTGCTTTTGCCGTGAGGCCCGAAGCCTCCCGGCGTTCCCCGGTCTGTCTCACCTCGTCGAGGAGCAGCTGCCAGACCGCCGCGGGATCAGTCCCGGAAACTGTTTTACCGCCGATTTCACCGACCTTTTCCCCGGCTTCCCCGCTTCTTTTTCCGAATTCCCGGATCACCTCAAACAGGTCGCCCGTTCTCTCGTCAAGCTCCAGGTTTTCCCGGAAGTTCCCCTGCAGCCTTGCGAGCAGCAGGCCGACCACCTCCAGGTGCTCGTCGAAGGGCGCGAATTTCAGCTTGCCCAGCACCCCGGGGCGGATGACGCCGCGCAGGATCTCGTCGGTCTGGTAGTCCGTCTGGTACTTGTAATACAGGGCCAGATAATTCGCGAAATCCTTTGCCACGGCGGGATGCTGCAGATACTGCATCACCACGGCGCTGTCCGCCTCAAAGCCGAGGCGCTCGTAGGCGTACAGCAGCTCCGAGAGATCCTGCCAGCCCCTGGCCGTCACGAAGCGCTTTCCGTCCGGCGTGGTCTCCATCCGGTAGAAATTCTCCTTGTGGATGTCCAGATAGGCGAGAATGCTCCCGTGAATGCCTGCCGCCACCGCGAACTCCCGCCAGGCGGGAAGATCGGCCTCGACCGGGATCACCTTGACGCGGTCAAGGGTGACCACGTCGAATTCCCGCACGGACCGGTTGTACTCCGGCGGATTGCCCGCTGCGGTGATGATCCACCCCTCCGGCACCTTCTGGTTGCCGAAGGTCTTCCCCTGCAGAAACTGCAGCATGGTGGGCGCCAGGGTCTCGGAAACGCAGTTGATCTCGTCGATGAACAGGATGCCCTCTTTTTTGCCCGAGGATTCCATCCTGTCGTAGATGGCCGCGATGATCTCGCTCATCGTGTATTCGGTGACCGAACGGACCTGCCCGCCGTAGCTCTTCTCCCGGATAAAGGGCAGACCGATCGCGCTCTGTCTGGTGTGATGGGTGATCGTATAGGAGACCAGAGCCAGGTCGCACTCCGCCGCGATCTGCTCCATGATCTGGGTCTTCCCGATTCCGGGCGGGCCCATCAGCAGGATCGGGCGCTGTCTTACCGGCTCGATGCGGTACTCTCCGTTCTCATCCTTTTCCAGATAGGCGGAGATGGTCTGTCTGATCTCCTGTTTTGCGCGTTTGATGTTCATGCGATCCCCCACGGCTGCTTAGCCGCTCTTGTCATTCCTCTGTTCCACCGGTACAGATCCAGCATGCCCTGCTCATTGAAGGAGAACTTGTTTACCTCCTGATAGGACCATCCGAGGGCGTCTACCATATTCTGGGCATAGGGCAGGAAAAGCTTCCTGTTTTTATCCGACAGGTCGAAGATCTCAGACCATACCTCATCCGGCAGATCCGCCTCATGGCTGTTCCAGAAATGCCACTCCGCCTCGTCCGAAAGCTTGATGATATAGGAGAGCGGATAATCAAAATGCTCCGCGTAATACGCCGGCTCGTGGGGCAGCGCCCGCGTGCTCAGATTAAAGCAGGGCCGGGCAATGAAGTTCTTATCCACCATTTCCGGTCTGGGGCAGCGGTTAAGAATCTCTGTCTCAAAGGCCATATACTGCCGGGCGCGCTCCTCAGAGAGACCGCAGATCTTCAGGCGGCGCAGGTATTCTTCCCTGCAGGCCTCATCATGATCGTACAGATACATGGCAAGGACCTGGGAAGTCATGATCCGGCGGAAGCGCTCCGGGTCGCTGCACGCGGGTCCTGCATTTTCATTTCTGCGGATCCTTCCTGCCGGAGGAACGGCCCTGACGACTCCGGCTGCTGCGAGCTCCGAGCCTTTCTCACTCCGGCCGCGGACCACACAGCCG
>CAMOKZ010000213.1 GCA_946618155.1 uncultured Lachnospiraceae bacterium
CACCGGATTCTGATAATTTCAACAGATGCCCACGAATTTTACGATATTCACAAGGAATAACGGCATTGTTTGTGCATAATTGACAAGGAAGATGGGCGAATACGGAGCGGGCAGAACAGGCGCGGCGGTAATTTGCGGGCACGTGCTCATTTTTTTTGACACACGTCCTTACGATATGGTAAGATGGGGCCAGAAAAATGCAGGGCGGGAGAAGGAACAGACAGGGACAGAGACAAAGGCAGAGACAGAGGACAGCGGATATGGTCACACAGAGTCAGATCGCGAAAATCGCAGGCGTTTCCCGGGCGACGGTGGAGCGCGTCATCAATAACCGCGGCGATGTTAATGAAAAGACGCGGCAGCGGGTCCTGAAGATCATCGAGGAGATGGATTACAAGCCCAATCCGGCGGGCAAGACGCTGGCGATCAAGCAGCGCAACCTGAAGATCGGCTGCGTCATCATCAAGGCGGACAACCCCTTCTACGAGGAGCTCAACAAGGGCATCCGGGAGGCGGCCGAGGAATACAAGACCTACGGGATCGACGTGATCATCGAGAGCGCCGTCTTCACCGCGAAGGCGCAGACCGAGAAGATCAACGAGCTGCTGGAGATGGGTGTGAACGGGCTGCTCATCCAGCCGACCATCGAGCCGGAGCTTGCCGACGTGCTGCGCCGGGTCGAGGCGCAGAACATCCCCATCGTGACCGTCAACACGGATCTGCCGAACTATAACTCGCGCCTTTGCTATGTGGGCAACGACTTCTACCTGTGCGGAAAGACCGCGGCTAACCTGATGCAGATGCTTACCCGCTCCACGTGCCGGATCGGCATCGTGACCGGTTTTTTTAACGCGAAATCCCACTCGGACCGCATCTGCGGGTTCCGGGATTTCATCGCGGACTATCCCGGGATGGAGATCGTGGACACCCGGGAGAATCAGGACGACGAGATGGAGTCTTATTATGTCACCCGGACCATGCTGGAGGCTCATCCGGAGATCGACGCCGTCTTCCTGGTGGCCGGCGGCGTAAAGGGGGCCTGCCAGGCCATCCGTCAGCAGAAGGAAAAGACCGGCCGCATGATCAGCGTGATCTCCTTCGACGATGTGCCCACGACCAAAGAACTGGTGCGGGACGGGACCATCCTCGCCACCATCTGCCAGCAGCCGGTGCGCCAGGGCAGGATGGCGCTCTCCATCCTGTTTGATTATCTGGTCGAGGGGAAGACGCCGGAGAACGGCAGGATGTACACCGACATCCAGATCAAACTGAGGACGAATATTGATGCGTAATGATACAGAAAAGATCAGACTGATCCAGCCTGAGAATACAAAGACCACAACATGGAGCGGCGGCACGACCACACAGCTGGCTATCTGCCCGGAGGGCGCCGTGTACGCTGACCGGGATTTTATCTGGCGGCTCTCGAGCGCTGTGGTCGAGGATGAGGAGAGCGACTTTACGCCCCTCCCCGATTATGACCGCCTGATCGTCATGCAGGGGGCGCCGGTGGCGCTTACCCATGACGGCGGTCCGGTGATCCGCCTTGCGCCCTGGCAGGTCCACGCCTTTGACGGCGCGGCGGCCACCAGGAGCAAAGGGAAGGGCCTTGATTTCAACCTGATGCTGCGGAAAGGCGCGGCAGCGGGAAACCTCCGGGTGACGGAAGGGAAAGCCGGAGAAGTATACGCCGTGAAGACGCTGGCGGGAGGCGGGCAGGAAACGGATGCTCCGGCGGAGAAGGCCGGCAGCCCGGTCTATGCAATCTACAGCAGCGAGAGCGATCTGGAAATAGAGGCGGCGGGCGATGCCCTGCAGTTAAAAAAGGGCGGACTTGCCCTGATCCCGGATCCCGCCGGGGAAATATCTGTCCGACCGGCGCAGGACGCGCACATCATCACAGCGGTTATCCGCGGGAGGTGACGGAATGGCAATGGTAACCGGAAAGCCGGGGCTTCGGACCTTCTATCTGATGGAGATCCTGCTCACCCGGTCGGATGAGGAAAACCCGCTCAACTCGACCGCCCTCCAGGAGATCCTCCTGCAGGAATACGATGTGACGATCAACCGGACGACGGTCTATACGGAGATCGAAAAGCTGCAGGACTGCGGCCTGGACATCGTGCTCGGGGAGGGGAGAAGAAAGGGCTGGTATATTGCCTCGCGCCAGTTTGAACTGGCGGAGCTTAAGCTTCTTGTAGATGCGGTCCAGTCCTCCAAATTCATCACAGAGAAAAAATCGCGGGAGCTCATCCGCAAGCTGGAGGCGCTGTGCAGCCGCAACGAGGCGAAGCAGCTGGGCAACCAGGTGACCATCTACCGGCGGGCGAAGACCTCCAACGAGACGATCTACTACAACGTGGACATGATCCACACCGCGATCTACCAGAACCGGCAGATCGCCTACCAGTATGTGGACTGGACGGTCAGGAAGCAGCTGGAGCTTCGCCACGGCGGCGCCGTCTACGAGGTGAGTCCGCTGCACCTGATCTGGGACGATGAGAATTACTACCTGATCGCCTACGACGAGAAAGCGGGGAAGGTGAAGCACTACCGCGTGGACAAGATGCGCGGCATGCAGATCCTCGAAACGGGGCGAAGCCCGGAAGCGCTGGTGGAGACAATCGACGTGGCCGACTTTTCCAAAAAGACCTTCGGCATGTTCGGGGGCGAGGACATCAGCGTGCGGCTGGAGGGGAAGAACCACATGGCGGGCGTCATCCTGGACCGGTTCGGCACCGATATCTGGATGCGGCCGCTGGACGCGGAGCATTTTACGGCCCAGGTGACCGTGACCGTCAGCCCCCAGTTCTTCGGCTGGCTGACTGCCGTCGGGCAGGACCTGCAGATCACAGGCCCGGAAGAGGTAAAGGAGCGCTATGCGGCGTACCTGCGGGAGATCCTGGGGAAGTACGGGGATAGATAGACAAGGCCCCTGCTGTATCATGATGAATGTCATGACGCAGCAGGGGCGTTTTTGCTTCCGGGCAGGATGCAGTGTTCTTGCATAAAGCTATACCAACAGGAAAGAGGAAAAGCAGAGGATGAAAAAAGGGA
>CAMOKZ010000214.1 GCA_946618155.1 uncultured Lachnospiraceae bacterium
GATTCGGGACTTTCACCCGTTGGAAACGTGCGCCGCCGGGCGCACATCAAAAAAGCGGATGGCCTGCCGGGAATGCCCGGAGCCGTCCGCTTTCTTATTTCTTTTTTCTTTCCTGTACTGCTCTGTCCTATGCCTTTCCATCTCCCTCCATGCCCCGGTTCCCAAACTGCCGCAGGTATCTTCTCAGCCAGATGGCCGCGATCCCGCAGCAGAGGATATCCGTGACAGGCGTAGCCGCTGTGATCCCCTCGCGCAGAAACAGGGCCCCAAGCGCGAACATGAGGGGGATGTCCAGGATCCCCTTGCGCAGAACGGCCAGCCAGAAGGAGCGTTTCGGCTGCCCAACCGCCTGGAAGAAAGAGATCACGGAATAGGCGAATGCGGAAAACGGCGCGCCGACGCTTAAGATCCGCAGAAAGCCGGCGCCATATCCGACGGCAGGGGAAGTGTTCTGGATAAACAGCCCCGTCAGGCTGCGGCTGAACGCAAAGAACACGCACGTACACAGGGCAGTCACGGACACCGAGACCGCAGCGGAGGTCCGGATGCAGGCTCTCATTCGTTTATAATTCCCTGCCGCGAAATTATACCCGAGCAGCGGCAGGACGCCCTGCGCGATCCCCCGCACCATGCTGTGCGAAAGCATGTTGATCTTTTTCGCGACGCCGAGTCCTGCCTGCGCGGCAACGCCCCAGGCGGACATCAGTTTGTCAAGGACAGCGTAGGAAATATTCTCGCACAGTGTCATCAGGCAAGCCGGAAGGCCGGTCGTGATCACATCTCGCCGGGTCTCCCTCGGCAGTCTTGCCTTCCCGGGAGAAAACGCAAGGCTCGATCCGCGGCGGAAATTGTACTTCAGAACCAAAAGGAAGAAGAGATCCACCGCAAGGTTGGAGGCTGCTGTGGCAGCCGCAGCGCCAAGCACCTCATGCCCCGGCGGAAGAATGCGGAACATCAGGAGGGGATCCAGCCCGATGTTCAGGAAGCCGCCCAGAGCAATCCCGAAGCTCGCGGCAAAAGCATGTCCCTCCGCACGCAGCAGATGAGCGAGAAGCATGTTCATCGCAGTTCCGAGCCCGCCAACCGCGACCGTACAGACAAGATACTGCACAGCATAAGCGTGAACGTCCGCCGCCGAACCGCCCAGCAGGTCCACAACCACATTCCTGCCGGCCAGGCAGACCAGGGAATAGACAAGCGTAGTCCCCAGGCAGTTCCAGAACGCATAGGATGAAACGCGCCCGGCGCCTCCCCTGTTCTTCCTGCCGAGCATCCTGGCGATCACAGCGGCTCCGCCGACACCGAACAGATTGGAGATCGCGGACAGAATCATGAAGGCGGGCATGCAGACTGTGACGGCGGACAGCATCTCGTTGCTCCCCGTCAGGCCGATGAAAAAGGTGTCCGCCATATTGTAGATGACCAGAATGATCTGCCCGGCCGCTGCCGGCAGGGCAAGCTTCAGGACAGCCTGTGCGACAGGTGCGCTCGCAAAAAGCTGTTCCTCCTGTTCTCTCATGCTCCGCCCCCCCTTTCTCTGAATGTTATATTCAGACATTTTATCATAGGGCGGACATATTGACAAATAATTCTATCCTGTTCGGGAATGCGGGCAGCACTCACCCCTGATTTTCGGAAGAATAGAACTCCTCCCCCGTGTCCAGGCAGATGGCGGCGAGCCGCCCGCCCGCGAAGCAGGCGCCGCAGTCGATCACGATGTTCCCGCTGCTGCGGTAGATAAAACCGGGGCTTAGATTGCCCTCGATCAGCTGCGTAGGCGTATGCCCGCAGACGATCGACACATCCGGGAAACAGCGCCGGTCATAATCCGGCCGCTCCCAGACAAGCTCATGGACCGTATAGTCCTCCAGCGGCCTCTCCGGCGAAAACCCGCCCAGCCCCGCGTGCACCAGGAGGTACTGCCTGCCGCCGGCCGAGACCTGCGCAAAGAGCCGCATATTGCGAATATAGTCCAACGCCAGGGCCCGCCGCCGGGGCGGCAGCGAAGCAAATTCGCTGATCGTCGTCTGTGCCCCGTTCCGCATCCACACTGCCAGGCTGACCTTCAGATCCCGGTCCATCTGCTGTGCGCTCACCGATGCCGCCTGCTCCGAAATGAAAGTAAGGACGGGCTCAGCCATCAGCTCGTGGTTCCCGAGGAGCGGGATGACATTCGGCATTTCCATCAGCTTAAAGAGCGCGCCCATCGGGTGCGGTCCCCGGTCGATGATATCGCCGATCGTATAGATCGTATCTGTCCCGGCAGGGCCGATCTTCATCAGGAGCTCCTCAAGCAGATCATCCTGTCCGTGAATATCGCCGATCACGTAGGTAGACATCTTTCTTTTCTCCTTACTTAAACGCGCCGGCTGAAAGCTGCCGGCGCCCGGATGACATGTTCTTCCGCTTATGCCTTGCCGCTTTCCGGCGAAGCATCCCCGAATTTCCGCCTCCTGGCCCGCTCGATCAGCTGCTGCGATTCTGAAAACGCCTCCGGGAGATAATCCTTCTCCCACTCCCTGCCGTGCTTTTCCAGCTTCTTGATCTCTTCCCAGCTGTGCAGGACCTCACCGGGCTTCTTTGAAGCCGCGGCCTCGGCCAGGACCTCTTCCGCGTTCTCCGACGCATCGGCCTCCTCCGGGACTTCTTCTTCCTTCTGCTGCGCCAGCAGAGGCGCCATCGCCTCCCGGGAGGCCTCCTCGCCGAACACATGGGGATGCCGGCGGATCATCTTTTGCCCGATTCCCTCGATCACATCCTCAATGGAAAACAGGCCCTCCTCCTCGGCGATCTGCGCCTGGATAACGACCTGCAGCAGAAGGTCGCCCAGCTCCTCCTTCAGGTTATCCGCGCTCCCCGTGCGGGAAAGAATGTTGATGCCGCAGACCACCTCAGCAGCCTCCTCGATGCAGGTCGGCTTCAGACTCTCGTGGGTCTGCGCCCGGTCCCACGGGCAGCCGTCCGGCGCGCGGAGCTTCGCGACGATCTGCCGGAACGTTTCAAAATTACCATCAGCGCGGATCATAGAAT
>CAMOKZ010000215.1 GCA_946618155.1 uncultured Lachnospiraceae bacterium
TGTCACGACGCTGACCAAGCGGATGGCGGAGGACCTGACGGATTATATGAAGGAAGTCGGCGTGCGGGTCCGGTACCTGCACTCCGATATCGATACCCTGGAGCGCACGCAGATCATCCGCGACATGCGTCTCGACGTGTTCGACGTGCTCGTGGGCATCAACCTGCTGCGCGAGGGCCTGGATATCCCCGAGATCTCCCTGGTGGCGATCCTCGACGCGGATAAGGAAGGCTTCCTGCGCTCGGAGACGTCCCTCATCCAGACGATCGGCCGCGCGGCCAGAAACGCCGACGGCCGCGTCCTGATGTACGCGGACATGATCACCGATTCCATGCGGCACGCCATCGACGAGACCGAGCGGCGCCGCGCCCTGCAGGAAAAATACAACGAGGAGCACGGGATCACGCCGCAGACCATCCGCAAGTCGGTGCGCGACCTGATCAGCATCTCGAAGGAAGTGGCAAAGCACGAGAAGGCACTGGAGAAGGATCCCGAATCCATGAGCCCGAAGGAGCTGGGCAAGCTGATCGAGAAGGTCGAGAAGCAGATGCGCAAGGCCGCCGCGGACCTCAATTTCGAGGCGGCAGCCGAGCTGCGCGACCAGATGCTCGAACTGAAGAAGGCGCTCGCCCAGGCGGACCCCTACGCGAGAGGGGGCAGGCCGGGAGGCCGGCCGCAGGGCTGAGGAAAGGCAGAAAGAATGGGACAGGAAAAAGACCTGAAGCAGTATATCCGCATCCGCGGAGCAAATGTAAACAATCTGAAGAACATCAGCCTGAACATCCCGAGGGACAAATTCGTGGTGATGACCGGGCTTTCAGGCTCGGGCAAGTCATCCCTCGCCTTCGATACGATCTACGCGGAGGGGCAGAGGCGCTACATGGAGTCCCTCTCCTCCTACGCGAGGCAGTTCCTCGGGCAGATGGAAAAGCCTGACGTGGAGAGCATCGAGGGGCTTCCCCCCGCGATCTCCATCGACCAGAAATCGACGAACCGGAACCCCCGCTCGACGGTGGGGACCGTGACGGAGATCTATGATTACTTCCGCCTCCTCTACGCGAGGATCGGCGTTCCCCACTGCCCGGTGTGCGGGCGGGAGATCCGCCGGCAGACCGTGGACCAGATGACGGACCTCCTGCTGGATCTTCCGGAGCGGACGAGGCTGCAGCTGCTCGCGCCGGTGGTGCGCGGGCGCAAGGGCGAGCACACCAAGCTGCTGCAGCAGGCGAGGAAGAACGGCTTTGCCCGTGTCCGCATCGACGGACAGACCTTTGATCTCTCCGAGGATATCCATCTGGAAAAGAATGTCCGGCACAACATTGAGATCGTGGTCGACCGCCTGATCGTGAAGGAGGGGATAAGGCAGCGCCTGGCGGGCTCTCTCGAGCAGGTCATGGAGCTGGCCGACGGCCTGGCCTTCGTGGAGGTGCAGGAGCCGCAGAAGGATCCCGTCATGGAGACCTTCAGCCAGTCCTTCGCCTGCCCGGACTGCGGCGTCAGCATCGAGGAGATCGAGCCGAGAAGCTTTTCCTTCAATAATCCCTTCGGCGCCTGTCCGGAGTGCACCGGCCTCGGGTACAAGATGGAATTTGACGTGGACCTGATGATCCCGGACCAGTCCCTGAGCATCGACCAGGGTGCCATCGCGGTGATGGGCTGGCAGTCGAGCAAGGAAAAGGGAAGCTTCAGCCGCGCCCTCCTGGAGGCGCTGGCCGAGGAATACGGCTTCTCCCTTTCCACACCCTTTAAGGATTATCCGGAGCGCATCCGGAACATCCTCCTGCACGGTACGGACGGCCACGAGGTCAAGGTCAGGTACCGGAGCCAGCGGGGGGAGGGCGTCTACAGCGTCGCCTTCGAGGGCCTCATCCGCAACGTGGAGCGCCGCTACCGGGAGACCTATTCCGAGAGCGGGAAGGCGGAGTACGAGACCTTCATGCGCATCACGCCCTGTGCGGCCTGCCATGGGCAGAGACTGAAGCCCTCGGCCCTGGCGGTGACGGTGGCGGACAAGAATATCTACGAGATCACCTCCATGCCCATCGGCCAGCTGCAGCCCTTCATGGAGAACCTCACCCTGAGCACCCAGCAGGCGCTGATCGGGCGCCAGCTCCTCAAGGAGATCCGCAGCAGGATCGGCTTCCTGGTCAATGTGGGCCTGGATTATCTCAGCCTTTCCCGGGCGACCGGGACGCTCTCGGGCGGGGAGGCCCAGCGGATCCGCCTGGCCACCCAGATCGGCTCCGGCCTGGTCGGCGTCGCCTACATCCTGGACGAGCCGAGCATCGGCCTGCACCAGCGGGACAACGGCAGGCTGCTGCGTGCGCTCTTTGCCCTGCGCGACCTGGGGAACACTCTGATCGTGGTCGAGCATGACGAGGAGACCATCCGGGCGGCGGACTACGTGGTGGACATCGGCCCCGGCGCCGGCGAGCACGGCGGCGAGGTGGTCGCCGAGGGAACGCCGGAGCAGATCATGGAGAGCGAGACCTCCATCACAGCCGCCTACCTCTCCGGGAGAGAGAAGATCGGGATCCCGGCAAAGCGCAGGACGCCTGCGGGATGGCTGACCGTGCGCGGCGCGAGGGAAAACAATCTGAAAAACATCGATGTGTCCTTCCCGACGGGCGTCTTCACCTGTGTGACCGGCGTCTCCGGCTCGGGCAAGAGCTCCCTGGTCAACGAGATCCTCTGCAAGGCCGCCTCCAGGACGCTCAACCGCGCCAGGGTCATCCCGGGACTGCACAGCGGGATCACGGGAATGGACGCCCTCGACAAGGTGATCAACATCGACCAGTCCCCGATTGGGCGTACGCCCAGGTCAAATCCGGCCACCTACACCGGCGTGTTCGACCTGATCCGCGACCTGTTCGCCTCCACGGCGGACGCCAAGGCGAGGGGCTACGGCAAGGGAAGGTTCAGCTTCAATGTGAAGGGCGGACGGTGCGAAGCCTGCAGCGGCGACGGCATCCTGAAGATCGAGATGAATT
>CAMOKZ010000216.1 GCA_946618155.1 uncultured Lachnospiraceae bacterium
TTCTTCCGGGATCCGGACAGGTATGCGCTCTTTCATCCCGTTAATTCCCTTCTATTAAATAAAGAACCATCTCGAAAATGCGATACCCTGATGTCAACGCTACGTGTTAGTACTATGACATCATATCACACTTTTTCCGAAATGGCTCTTTTTTTTAATAGAAATTCTCGATTTCCGTATATTTATTCTTTTCCGGTTTACTTATCGAACAGAATCCGCACACAGGGCGCTCCCGTGAGGGCAAGGCTCCTCTCGTCAGGCTGGGAAAAACCTGCATAGATGGCGTACCGGCCGCTGCCGTCCACACGCTTTCCGCTCTCTTCCACGCTGGTAAAGGCGCGGGGCGCGAGGCAGGCTTCAATGGTCTTCTTCTCTCCCGGGGCAAGCGCAATGCGCCCGAACCAGGCAAGGGCCGGGAAGGGCACCGCGAAGGGGCACTCCAGATCTTTCACGTAGATCTGCAGAACTTCACCGACCGGAATGTCTCCCGTGTTTTCCACGGTCACGCGCACCAGGGCGCCGTCCCCCTCTTCCCTGCCGAAGTCCAGGGTCCTGGCCGGCGAGACCTCCGCCCCCGTGACTGCAGCTTTGCCGTAGGTCAGCCCGTATCCGAAGGGATAGAGCGGGGTCCCGGTAAAGTAGCGGTAGGTGCGGTTCGTCATCGCGTAATCGTCAAAGGCAGGCAGGTCATCCGTGGTGCGGTAGAAGGTCACCGGCAGCTTGCCGCCCGGGGCTTTCTGCCCGAAGAGGATCTGCGCCGTGTCAAGGCCGCCGCGGGCGCCGGGATACCAGGCCTGAAGAATGGCGTCCGCCTTCTCATCGGCTTCCCGCAGGTCCATGGCACTGCCCGTCATGCTGATCACGATGACCGGCTTCCCGCAGGAGAGCACCTGGGTCATCAGGCGTCTCTGGGGCGCCGGATACAGAAGGCTGAGCTTGTCGCCGGAAGCATCCGCATTGCCGGTGTCGCCCTCTTCTCCCTCAAGGGTCTCGTCGAGGCCGATCACCAGGATGACGACATCCGCGTTGTCGCAGACCGCCTGCGCCTCCGCAAGCCTGTCGCCGCCGGCCGGGTCGGCCAGGGCCTCATCGTTGTCCTTCCACAGGTGGCAGCCCTGGGAGTAGAGGATGCGCGTCCCCTCGCCCGCCACCCGGCGGATTCCCTCCAGGACGGTGATGTATTCCGAGCTCGTCCCGTGGTAGTTGCCCACCAGGGCCGCGCGGCTGTCCGCGTTGGGACCGATCACGCCGATCGTTCTGCAGGCGCCGGCCTTCAGCGGCAGAATGCCGTTGTTTTTCAGCAGGACCATGCCCTCCGACGCGGCGCGGTGCGAAAGGGCGATGTGCCCGGGCGCCTCCACCTCGGTGTAGGGGATGGCGTCATATTCCGTCTCGTCAAACATGCCGAGGAGGAACCGGGTGGTGAAGAGCCGCACACAGCTCTCCGTGATGTACTTCTCATCCAGCAGACCTTCCTCGACCGCGTTCAGGATTCTTTCGTAGGTGCAGCCGCAGTTCAAGTCGCAGCCGGCCTCCAGGGCAAGCTTTACCGATTCCTCGGGCCGGGAAGTCACCTTGTGCTCCTCGTGGAAATCGCGGACCGCCCAGCAGTCGGAGACGAAGTGGCCCTCAAAGCCCCACTCTCCCCGCAGGTAGTGGCCGATCAGGTCGCTGCTTGCGCAGCAGGGTTCCCCGTTCGTCCGGTTGTAGGCGCCCATGACGGCCTCCACGCCGGCCTCCTTCACGCAGGCCTCAAAGGCCGGCAGGTAGGTCTCCTCCATATCTTTGCGGGAGGCGATGGCATTAAAGTGATGCCGCTCGGCCTCCGGGCCGGAATGCACGGCGAAGTGCTTGGCGCAGGCCGCCGCCTTCATGTACTCCCCGTCGCCCTGCAGGCCTTCGATAAACCGGACGCCCAGGCGGGAGGTCAGATACGGATCCTCGCCGTAGGTCTCATGTCCCCTGCCCCAGCGGGGATCCCGGAAAATATTCACATTCGGCGACCAGAAGGTGATGCCCTTGTAGATATCCCTGTCGCCGTATGCGGACTGGACATTGTACTTTGCCCTTCCCTCCGTGGCGATGCAGTCGCCGATCTCTTCCATCATGTCCTCGTCGAAGGCCGCAGCCAGCGCGATCGCCTGCGGGAAGACCGTAGCCGTGCCCGCTCTCGCCACGCCGTGGAGGGCTTCATTCCACCAGTTATAGGCCGGAACGCCCAGACGCTCGATCGCGTCAGCGCCGAAACGCAGCTGGGAAGCCTTCTCCTCCAGGGTCATCCGGTCAACCAGCTTTATGGCTCTCTCCCTTGCTTCTTTCCTGTTCATGCTCTTCTCCGTTCTGTTCTTTTATGCTATAATAGAGGCGGTAATGACAATTTCCAAAAAGTGAGTGACAGGTATGAAAAATCAGACTGATCCCACACCGGCCGGCTACCGGCAGCCTATCCGCGAATATATCGGCCGGACCCTCGAGGGAACGCTGGAAAAGGTGGACTATGTCCCCCACACGCACCTGCGCATCTGGTACAATGTCCAGCCCGAGGGCTACGCGGAGCACCATCACGACGCGATGGAATTCATTATGGTCAGGGAAAACCCTTACCCGGTGAGCGTCGGAGAGACGCAGACCGTTCTAAATCCCGGGGACATCTTCTATATCCCCCCGAAAATGCCGCATCATCTGTCCGGCGGCAGCGGCAGCCGCTTTATTATGCTGATCGATCCCGCCCCGCTCTCCTGTTTCACGGATTACAAGGCGCTCGATCCTTTCCTGATGCGTCCGCAGCTGGTGAACGCGCGCACCCAGCCCGAGCTTTACGCGCCGGTGCGGGACCTCCTCGACGAGATCGTCTCCATCTATTTTGCCGCGAACGATATGTGGGAGCTCTCGATCTACTCGCGCATGCTCAAGATCCTTGCGCTGTGCGGCAAAGCCTATTTTGCCGCGCGCCGCACCTTCTATCCGG
>CAMOKZ010000217.1 GCA_946618155.1 uncultured Lachnospiraceae bacterium
ATCTACTGGCCCATCTTCCTGATGGCGCTGGACGAGCCGCTTCCCACCCAGGTCTTCGGCCATCCGTGGCTGCTGCAGGGCGACGGCAAGATGAGCAAATCCAAGGGCAACGTCCTTTACGCGGATGAACTGGTGGATTTCTTCGGCGTTGACGCGGTGCGCTATTTCGTGCTGCACGAGATGCCCTTTGAGAATGACGGCGTGATCTCCTGGGAGCTGATGGTCGAGCGGCTCAACTCCGACCTGGCCAACACCCTGGGCAACCTCGTCAACCGCACCATCTCCATGACGAACAAGTATTTCGGCGGCGTGGTGGAGCGCACCGGCGTGCGCGAGGACGTGGACGGCGAGCTCGAAGCGCTTGCGCTGGAGACGCCGAAGCTGGTCCGGGCGAGCATGGAAAAGCTGCGCGTGGCCGATGCGATCACCGAGATCTTTGCGCTCTTCAAGCGCTGCAACAAGTATATCGACGAGACGATGCCCTGGGCCCTCGCGAAGGATCCGGAAAAGCAGGATCGCCTCAAAGAGGTGCTCTACAACCTGACCGAATGCATCGCTATCGGAGCCGAGCTTCTGACTTCCTTCATGCCGGGTACGGCGGAAAAGATCCTCGGCCAGCTTGGCGCCGCGCCCCGCGGCCTTGAGGCGATGGACGTCTACGGACAGTATCCCTCCGGCACGAAGGTGACGGAGAAGCCCGAGATCCTCTTTGCCCGCCTTGACATCAAGGAGGTGCTGGAGAAGGTAGAGGCCCTGCATCCCGCGCCCGCTCCCGAGGAGCCGGCGAAGGAGGAAAAGCCTGCGCAGGAGAAGGAAAAAGAGCCCGCGCCGGCCAAGCCCGAGATCACCTTCGAGGAGTTCGGGAAGATGGAATTTAAAGTAGGTGAGATCATCGCCTGCGAGGAAGTAAAGAAGTCCCGCAAGCTGCTCTGCTCGCAGGTCAGGATCGGCGACGAGGTCAGGCAGATCGTTTCCGGCATCCGCCCGCAGTATACGCCTGAGGATATGGTCGGCAAGAAGGTCATGGTCCTGGTGAACCTGAAGCCCGCGAAGCTTGCCGGCGTGCTCTCCGAGGGCATGCTCCTGTGCGCGGAGGACGAGGACGGAACGCTTGCGCTGCTGACGCCGGAGAAGGAGATGCCGGCGGGCGCCGTGATCAGCTGAGGAACGGGGACTGGCATGATTTTTGATACACACGCACATTACGACGCGGATGCTTTTGACGCGGACCGGGATGAGGTGATGGAAACGCTTCAGAAAAACCGGATCTGCGCAGTCAATGTCGGCGCGGATATTCAGGGAGCCAGGGACAGTGTGTCCCTGGCTTCCCGCTATCCTTTCCTGTTTGCGGCGGCGGGCATTCATCCGGATGATGTCGGAGTGCTTGAACACGAAGCGCCCCTTTCCGGTGATGAGCCGGTCTTTGATGAGCTGATCCGGCTGCTGAAGGCTCCCCGCACGGTGGCGGTGGGGGAGATCGGCCTCGATTATCACTGGATGGTGGAGGAGAAGGCGGTGCAGAAGAAATGGTTTGCCGCCCAGCTGAGGCTTTCCGTGGAGATGGACCTCCCCATCAACGTACACTGCCGGGAGGCGGTGCAGGACACGCTGGATATCGTGCGCGCCGAGCACGGCGGGCGCACCGGGGGCATCATCCACGCCTTTTCGGGGTCGGTGGAGATCGCCCGGGAGTATGTGAAGATGGGTTATTACCTCGGGATCGGCGGCGTCGTCACCTTCAAGAACGGACGCGTGCTGCGCGAGGTGGTGCGCGAGATTCCGATCGAACATCTGGTGACGGAAACGGACAGCCCCTATCTTAGCCCTGTGCCTTACCGGGGAAAACGGAACTGGTCCGGCAACATCCCCCTGGTGATCGACGAGATCGCCCGCGTCAGGGAGATGGACCGGCAGGAGGCAGAGGAGATCCTCTGGGAGAACGCGCTGAAGGCTTACCGGATCAGGGAGAGAGGGCTTGCCGTCCCTTATGCCGGTTAAGGCGAAAATCACGAAAGAAAGGCGGAAACCGATTTGGAAAAGCTTTCCAATCCGCAGAAAACGATAGAGATCATACAGAAATACGGGTTTACCTTCCGCAAGAAATTCGGGCAGAATTTCCTGATCGACGGCCATGTGCTGGACAGAATCGTGGACGCGGCCCGGATCACGAAGGAGGACTGCGTGGTCGAGATCGGCCCGGGCATCGGCACCCTGACCCAGTACCTGGCGGAGGCGGCGGGAAAGGTGGTCGCCGTCGAGATCGACCGGATGCTCATCCCCATCCTCGGGGAGACCCTGGCGGACTATCCGAACGTGACGGTCCTGCACCAGGACATCCTGAAGACCGACCTTGCGGCCATTGCGCAGGAGTACAACGGGGGCAGGCCGCTCAAGATCGCGGCGAATCTTCCCTATTACATTACCACGCCGATCATCATGGACCTGCTGGAGGCGAGAGTCCCCGTGAGCACGATGACCGTGATGGTGCAGAAGGAAGTGGGCGAGCGGATGATGGCGGGCCCCGGCACCAAGGACTACGGTGCCCTCTCGCTGGCGGTGCAGTACTACGCTGAGCCGTATCTTGCCGCGAACGTGCCGCCCAACTGCTTTATGCCGCGGCCGAAGGTCGCGAGTGCAGTGATGCACTTAACGCTCCGGGAACAGCCCCCCGTGGAGGTCCCCGATGAAAAGCTGCTTTTCCGGGTTATCCGCGCCGCCTTCGGGCAGAGGCGGAAGACCCTGGCAAATGCCCTCACCAACGCGGCGACGCTGCCCTTTACGAAGGAGCAGGTCAGCGCGGCGCTGGAGCAGGCAGGCCTTCCCGCCGCCGTGCGCGGCGAGGCCCTTGATCTTCCGGCTTTCGCAAAGCTTGCGACGTGCCTTGCGGAGCAGACAGAATAAATCAGGACAGAATAAATCAG
>CAMOKZ010000218.1 GCA_946618155.1 uncultured Lachnospiraceae bacterium
TCATCTACCGTGTGGCGCATCTTTCCCACCAGAACACCGGCGACAAGTGGTGCATTTATCCGATGTACGACTTCGCGCATCCGATCGAGGACGCCATCGAGGGCGTTACCCACTCGATCTGCACGCTGGAGTTCGAGGATCACAGACCGCTGTACGACTGGGTCGTGCGCGAGCTGGAGTATCCGCATCCGCCCAAGCAGATCGAATTCGCGAAGATGTACCTGACCAACGTGGTCACGGGCAAGCGCTACATCAAGAAGCTGGTCGAGGACGGCATCGTGGACGGCTGGGACGATCCGCGTCTGGTCTCCATCGCTGCGCTGCGCCGCCGCGGCTTCACGCCCGAATCCATCCGCATGTTCGTGGATCTGTGCGGCGTGAGCAAGGCCCAGAGCTCCGTTGACTATGCGATGCTCGAGTACTGCATCCGCGAGGATCTGAAGATGAAGCGCCCGCGCCTGATGGCGGTGCTTGATCCGGTCAAGCTCATCATCGACAACTATCCCGAGGATCAGATGGAAGAGCTCGAGATCGAGAACAACCTGGAGAATCCGGAGCTTGGCATGCGCAAGGTTCCCTTCGGCCGTGAGCTGTTCATCAACCGCGATGACTTCATGGAGGAGCCGCCCAAGAAGTATTTCCGCCTGTTCCCGGGCAATGAGGTCCGCCTGATGGGCGCGTACTTCGTGACCTGCACGGGCTTTGAGAAGGATGAGGACGGCAACGTCACCGTCATCCACTGCACCTACGACCCGGAGACGAAGTGCGGCACCGGCTTTACCGGCCGCAAGGTCAAGGGCACCATCCACTGGGTGGCGGCGAAGACTGCCGCGCACGCCACGGTGCGCCTGTATGAGAACATCATCGACGAGGAGAAGGGCGTGTACAATGAGGACGGTTCCCTCAACCTGAACCCGAACTCCCTCACTGTGCTGGAGGACTGCGTCATGGAGCCCGCCCTGCTTGAGGCGAAGCCCTATGAGAGCTTCCAGTTCGTCCGGACCGGATTTTTCTGCGCGGACGCGAAGGATTCCAAACCCGGCCAGCCGGTATTCAACCGCATCGTGTCCCTGAAGAGCTCCTTCAAGCTGCCGAAGGCGTAATGATGGATCCGTTTTATCAAAGTATACAAGAGTTTATTTTTCTGGAAAATGAGCCTGCGAAAGCTGCGCTCATTTTTCTTCCCGGGGGACCCGCCACCGAGCCCGTCCACCGGGCCGCCGGGCTCTGGCGGGAAGGGTACGCGCCGCTCATCGCCGTATCCGGCAGCTGCTCCATCCTGACCGGGCATCCGGCCTCGAAGGAGGGCGAAGCGGCGGGCTTTGCGACAGAGTGCGATTATTTCGCGGACCTGCTCATCCGGGACGGCGTCGATCCGAATGCGATCATCCGCGAGGAGGAGGCGCAGTACACCTATCAGAACGCGGTCTTTACGAGGCGCCTTCTGGAGAAGAAGGGGCTCGTTCCGGAAACGGCCCTGCTGTGCTGCCAGGCCTACCACGCCAGGCGGGCCTTCCTGTACTATCAGGAGCAGTTCCCGGACACGCGCATCCTGGTCTGTCCCTCTGTGACCCAGGGGGTGTCCAGGGACAACTGGTTTAAGACGCCGAAGGGGATAGACATGGTGCTCGGCGAGGTCGAGCGCTGCGGCGCGCAGTTTCACGAGATCATGCGCGGGCATATGACGGACTGTTGAAAATGGAAAAGAATTAAGGAGAATGCATGATCAGACTGATCGCGACGGATATTGACGGGACGCTGGTCCCGGAGGGGGCGCCCCAGGCGGATCCGCGCCTGCCCGGCATCATCAGGGAGCTGAAGGAAAGAGGCGTGTATTTCGTCGCCGCCAGCGGCAGGGAGTATCCCAATCTCGTCCGCATGTTTGATGCGGTGAAGGACGAGATCTATTTTATCACCACGAACGGGTCAAAGGTCATGTACCGGGGCGGGCTGGTCAGCAGCGCGCCGATGGAGCAGGAGCTGGTGGAGGATATCGTGAAGTGGCTGCGCACGCAGCCGCAGAAGTTCCTCATCCTGAGCACCCTCGAGGACGTGTGGTCGGATTCCGAGGACCTTTCCTACGTGCAGAAGGTTCAGGATCAGTTCCACATCGTGAACCTGAAGATGACGGAGGATGTGCTGGCGGTAAAGGATCCGGTGATCAAGATCGCCGCCCACGCAGTGCGCACGGCCACGGACCTGACTGACGAGGCCCTGCGGCTCTTCGGAGACCGCGCCCATGTGATGCAGGCCGGCAGCCACTGGCTCGACTTTGTGGACAAAGAGGTGGACAAAGCGAGAGCGCTGCGCGCTATCCAGGCGCAGCTGGGGATCAGCCCCGCGGAAACGATGGCCTTCGGGGACAACGCGAACGATGCGGGCATGCTCAGACTTGCCGGCATCAGCTATGCGGCTGCAGGGGCAGTGCCTGAGGCGAAGGCGGCAGCCGGCGCTGTGCTGTGGGATGATCCCGCCGCTGTGGTGGACGTGCTGGAGCGCTTCCTGGCGGATCCGGAAAACTTTGCGCAGTAGATCAACCGTTGGATCAGAAAATCAACTGATAGATCGAGGAGAATAAAGATGGAATATGATGAGATGACGATCCGGACATTCCTGGAGGGACAGGACCGGCTCTTTGACGAACCAGTGGCCGAGACGGAAGAAGAAGCGGCCGCTTTCCTGGAGGACTGCCTCGCGCAGGTCTTTGATTCCTTTGCCGCCATGCGCCGGTATTTCGTGGAAAACATGGACGCTTCCGGCATGAGCGATGAGGAGATTCTCGAGGCCGCAGAGGTCTTTGCCCTGCCGGACGGCAGATTCCTGGTGGTGGAAGGCTGAAAAA
>CAMOKZ010000219.1 GCA_946618155.1 uncultured Lachnospiraceae bacterium
GAATTCCTGTTCCCGTTTGGCTGGGGCGAGCTCTGGGGCATCGCGGACCGTACGGACTATGACCTGAGCAGGCACCAGGAGGTGTCCGGCGAGGACATGACCTACTTCGACGACGAGAAGAAGGAAAAGTACATCCCGTACGTGATCGAGCCCTCCCTGGGCGCGGACCGCGTCGTGCTGGCGTTCCTGTGCAGCGCCTACGACGAGGAGGAGCTTGAGGGCGGCGACGTCCGCACCGTTCTGCATTTCCATCCGGCCCTTGCGCCGGTCAAGATCGGCGTGCTTCCGCTGTCCAAGAAGCTGGGCGACGGCGCAATGAAGGTCTGGGAGCTGCTTGCCAAGCAGTGGAACTGCGAGTACGACGACAGAGGCAACATCGGCAAGCGCTACAGAAGGCAGGATGAGATCGGTACGCCGTTCTGCGTGACCTACGACTTCGAATCCGAGACGGACGGGGCCGTGACGGTCCGCGACCGCGACACCATGGCGCAGGAGCGCGTCAAGATCGAGGATCTGCCGGCGTACTTCGCGAAAAAGATGGAGTTTTAAGAAAGAGCAACCGGATATAAAATCCATTATACATTCATATAATAAAGGAGATCGGCCATGAACATTTCACCGCTTCAGAAGGCAAGATACGAGTATACCCCCAAGCTTCCGGGCATGCTCAGACACGGCATCGCGGATATCTGCGTCAGGGAAGGCGAAGCGACGCAGAGCGTAGCTGACCAGGACAAGATCAGCGCCCTGTTCCCGAACACCTACGGCAAGAAAGAGATCACGTTTGAAAAAGGCAAAAATTCCTCTCCGGCCAAGAAGCAGGTCGTCGGCGTTATCCTTTCCGGCGGACAGGCACCCGGCGGACACAACGTTGTCTGCGGTCTGTATGACGCCCTGAAGGCGACGGATCCCGAGAACGTCCTGATCGGCTTCAAGGGCGGCCCCAGCGGTCTGCTCGAGGACAGCTACATCGTCATGGAAGACGACTATATCGATCAGTTCCGCAACACCGGCGGATTCGATATCATCGGTTCCGGCAGAACCAAACTTGAGACCGAAGAGCAGTTCGCGGTAGCGGCTGAGGTCTGCAAGAAGCACGGCGTGACCGCCATCGTCATCATCGGCGGCGACGACTCCAACACCAACGCGGCTGTCCTGGCTGAGTACATGGCTGCCCACAACACCGGCGTACAGGTCATCGGCTGCCCGAAGACCATCGACGGCGACCTCAAGAACGAGGACATCGAGGCTTCCTTCGGTTTCGATACCGCGACCAAGACCTACAGCGAGCTGATCGGCAACATCGAGAGAGACTGCAACTCCGCCAAGAAGTACTGGCATTACATCAAGGTCATGGGCCGCTCCGCGTCCCACGTTGCCCTGGAGTGCGCGCTTGAGACCCAGCCGAACATCTGCCTGATCTCCGAGGAAGTCGCTGCGAAGAAGCAGTCCCTTTCCGAGATCGCGGACTACATCGCGGACGCGGTGGAGAAGAGAGCGGCGAAGGGCATGAACTTCGGCGTTGTCATCATCCCCGAAGGCGTTGTGGAATTCGTTCCGGAATTCTCCGCCCTGATCGCCGAGATCAACGAACTGCTGGCCGGCAGCGGCGCAGAAGCCTTCAACGCGCTTCCCACCTGGGATGAGAAGTATGCCTTCATCGAGAAAGGCCTCACCAAGGAAGCCATGGCTGTTTTCGCCATCCTTCCGCAGACCATCCAGCAGCAGCTCTTCCTCGACAGAGATCCCCACGGCAACGTGCAGGTCTCTCTGATCGAGTCCGAGAAGCTGTTCTCCGCCCTTGTCGGCGCGAAGCTCGCCGAGCGCAAGGCGGCCGGCACCTACACCGGGAAGTACGCGGCCCTGCATCATTTCTTCGGTTATGAAGGAAGATGCGCGTTCCCGTCCAATTTCGACGCGGACTACTGCTACTCCCTCGGCTACAATGCCTTCATGCTGATCCAGTACGGCTTCAACGGCTATCTCTCCAAGGTCTCCAATCTGTCCAGACCGGCGGAAGAGTGGGTAGCAGGCGGCATGCCGATCACCAAGATGATGAACATGGAAAGACGCCACGGCGAGGACAAGCCGGTCATCCGCAAGGCCCTCGTTGAGCTTGACGGCGCACCCTTCAAATATTTCGAAGCGCACAGGGACGAGTGGGCGGTAGAGACCTGCTATACCTTCCCGGGCGCCATCCAGTACTTCGGACCTGCCGAGGTCTGCGACCTGACCACCAGGACGCTGGCTCTCGAGAAGGCCTGACCGGAAATTTCTGCCGGCGCGGCGGCTGTAAAAGGCTGTCCGCGCCGGTATTCTGTTTCTTGACGCGTACTGGAAATATGCTAAAATAGAAGCAGTGATGGCTAGTATCACACATACAAACAGGAGGATTGTGAACATGGCAAAAAAGTGGGTCTACATGTTTACCGAAGGCAACGCCGGTATGCGCAACCTGCTTGGCGGCAAAGGCGCCAACGTTGCGGAAATGACCAACCTGGGACTTCCGGTCCCGCAGGGCTTTACGATCACGACGGAAGCCTGCACGCAGTATTATGAGGATGGCAGGACCATCAATGATGAGATCATGGAACAGGTCAACGAGGCCATCGTGAAGATGGAAGAGATCACCGGCAAGAAGTTCGGCGATCTGGAGAACCCGCTGCTTGTTTCTGTTCGTTCCGGCGCGCGCGCTTCCATGCCGGGCATGATGGATACCATTCTGAACCTCGGCCTGAACGAGGAAGTAGTCAAGGTGCTCGCGGAGAAAT
>CAMOKZ010000220.1 GCA_946618155.1 uncultured Lachnospiraceae bacterium
ACCGGATACCGGACAGCCGGACCGGAAAACGGATCGGCGGGAAAGAAGCCTGTTCCCCGGAAGACCTATCTGTCGTAATGTGATCCGGCGCAGTGTCCGCAGTAAGGCGATGAAGCGCGGCGTTATGCCGCAAG
Organism: uncultured Lachnospiraceae bacterium; assembly: GCA_946618155.1. GTDB lineage: Bacteria > Bacillota > Clostridia > Lachnospirales > Lachnospiraceae > CAMOKZ01. The sequence continues at coordinate 135 of CAMOKZ010000220.1, forward strand.
GAAACGAATAAGGAATTCAGGAAATATAGATCACGGCCGTTCTCCGGAAGGCCGTGATCATTTTTATGACCGCGGAGTTCACGAGGCTGAAGCAGAAAATGAATTCGACCAGCCGCTCATTCCCCAGGAACAGCAGGCAGAGCATCACGAGAAGAATGTTGACCGCTCCCTGGAGAAACCGCATCTTCCAGGAGTGGGCACCGTCACGCCGCGCGCTCAGCGCGCCGACCACGTCCACGAACCCGGCGAACCCGAAGAAGACCGCCAGATAGATCAGAATATAAACGCGGGGAACGCTCGCGATCGACCCCGTGAACAGCCCGAGGTCCGTAAGGAGCACGCCGCGGTACAGAATGCTCTTCCCGCCGACCATGTGCCGCGCCATCGCGAAATAGTAGAACAGTTCCTTAAGCCCTGCCAGCACGAGCGACAGGCACACGAGGGCGGACACGATCAGGTAGCCCATATCCGGGAGGCGCAGGATGAGCACCGCGCACAGGAGGAGGAAAGCGGCCTCCGCGACCGTCCTCAGACGCTGCATCTTCGTCATTGCGCATCCTCCTTCGAGAAATACCGGATGAGCGCCGAGAAATCCCGGAGCCCCTTAAATCCCTTTTCTTTCAGGTTCACCGAAAATCCCGCGACCAGATTGCCGGAAGCGAAGATCCGGTTCGTCACCATGCTCTTCTGGGCGAGCGCGGCCAGAATAAACCGGCCGAGGAAGGTGGCGTCTTTGTCTGCGGCGGCGCGGTACTGCGCCTGCCAGCGTCCAAGGTCGAAAGCTTCGATCGACGAGCCGGAGAGCTTTTCTCCGAAGGCCTTCCAGTCCTGCGAGGCGCTCAGCTGCCGCTTCTCCAGGATCGCGCGGATCTCTTCTTCATACGGCGCGGCCGCCGCTTCATCATAAGTATCCGGCTGAAAAGCATCTTCGCCCGCCCTCAAGTACTTCAGCGCGTAGATCATCTGGCAGAACGCGCGGTAGTAGTCCGCCGGGTTGTCCTTCACGCACTCCTCGTAATCCGCCCACGCGGGGAGATACTTGTAGCGCAGGAAGCTGTAGTCAGGCAGGTGGCCCGCGCGCCCGTGGCCGAGGTTCATGATCGAATTCTCATCGGACTGATGCATCGTGTTCGTGAAGAGATCCTTTTCCAGGTCGTCCGGCGCAGAGAGCGCGTGGCGGAACGCGATGGGGCGCTCGGTGCCGTCCGGCAGGAGCTCGGCGAAGCGGCGGTCGGTGTTGTTGATGACGAGGGACGGCGTCCCGGCGAAATTGCGGTGCGCCCAGGTATCCGCGAGGATGTGCATCGCGAGGCCGGCGGCCTGGAGCCCGCGTCCCTTCGCGAGGTCCACGGTCTCCTTCACGAGCGCGCCGTTCGGCTGGCAGATGAGGCGGTACTTCCAGAGGTAGAGCCTGGAGCAGCCCGCTTTCCGGGCATACAGGTCATAGGGAAGAAAATGGAATGACGCCCAGATCCGGGTGATTGTCTGCAGTTCGATCGGATCCGTGCTCGCGTCTGTGAGCTCCGCCTGCAGCTGTGTCGTCGCCGCCTGGCGCGGCCCGCCGATCCGGTCGAGGAAGGACACGGAGCACAGGTCCACGAGCTGCGCGCTGTAGGCCACAGCGAGGCTGTCCTCGTGGGAGTATCCCGCGAGGTATGCGGCGCAGTATGTGGCGTAGTAGTGGAAGTCTTCCTGCATGGTTATGGTTTTGCTTTCGGGGCGGGTGCGGGGGTTGCGTCGGCTGCTGCTGCTTCTTCTTTTATGTGGGGGCCGTTTGTTTTATCCGTGTCCCGGCGCAGCGCGCGCATCCTGCGCGAGGAGACGATGATGCTAATGAGTGTGAAGGAGAGCGTCATGTCGATGAGCAGGGAGGCGGCGGAGGCGTCGCTCTCTGACGTGCGGAAGAACCTCGCGAAGGTAAAGAAGCAGGATAGCAGCGTCATGACGAGAAACAGCCCGGTCACGAACAGGTAAAAATGCGATCTCAGCCTGCCGCGCGCCTCGGAGCGGGCGGACAGGCCGATGTAAAGGTGCAGCGAGATGCCGACCGCCCCGAAAAAGACGTAGACCGCGGCGACGAGCACGCGGAGAAGGAGCGGGGGAAGCCCGATGGTGAGCAGTTCCGGTGTGAAGATGGTCTCATCCAGGAATGACGTCAACATGAGCTTCAGGAAGGACCACGCGCCCAGCGCGATGATCGCCGCGCCGCTGATGCTCAGGTCGTCGGAGGTGCGGCGGATTAAGTTTTCAGTGGAGTGTTTTTGTGGTGCCATGTTTGGTGTATCTTGATTTAGGTTTTGCTTTTATTCTGTCGGACTGCTGATGCTCTGCTCGATCGCATCCACGACAAGTATGTCCGCCGGGAGCCAGGCGACTTCGCGGAGATGATCGAGGGGCAGCCATCTGGCGGCTTCGTGTTCAAGCAGCGTGATGTGGCCGTCCTTCAGGCTGCACCAGAAGCAGTCCATCGAAAGATGAAACGCCGGGTAGTCGTACTCCACGGTTGTCAGATACCGGTCCACGGAGATGTCCGTGGCCAGCTCTTCCCGGATCTCGCGGATGAGCGCTTCTTCCGGCGTCTCTGATGCTTCTATTTTGCCGCCGGGGAATTCCCAGCTGTCTTTCCAGTCGCCG
>CAMOKZ010000221.1 GCA_946618155.1 uncultured Lachnospiraceae bacterium
GTTTTTTCAGCAGGACAAGGACCAGGATGCAGCCCGTACCGTAGATCGGGATCCATGGGCCGTGCAGGACGCCCCTGGTCCTGCCCAGGGCAGGATCGGTCGCGGCCTCGATCTGGCTGTCCCGGATGGCTTTGGCCAGCTGGGACCCCTCCTCCACGCCGTCAGTCAGGCAGGAAAGCATCACATCGCTTGCCGTCATGCCTGAAGTGAGCACGCCCGTGCTTCCGGTCACGCTTTTGTTCTCAGACCGGACCTCAGCCTGTTCCTCCTCGTCCCCGGTCGAGATGGTGATTCCCTCGTCCTGCTTCTCTGTGGATATCCCCAGATCGCCCTTCAGGACGCCCAGAACGATGCAGACAATGACAAGCAGCAGATAATGCTTCTTCAGGACGCCCCGGCCCTTCTGCTTTATCTCCCTGCTGGAGATTCGTTCCTTCGTCTGCGGTTCTCTTGCTGTCTCTTTTTCCGTCACTCTTCTCCCCCGCCTTCCGGACTGTTAACGAACCTGCGCCATTTTCCTCTCCGGTACGCGATGAACGTGAGCAGCGCGCCGGTGCACCAGGAAAGGAGCAGCGACACAAACAGCATCGCGCTGTTCCCGTCCGGCATTTCCGGGCTTTTCGTCAGCGCCACCAGCAGATAGGCGGCGGGCACGCGGATCAGCACGCTGGTCAGCAGCGAGATCCACATGGGCGTCATCGTATCGCCGGCGCCGCGCATCACGCCGGACAGGCACTGCGTGACCTCCATCGCGATATAGCCGACCGCGATGATCCGCATCATGGCGAAACTCAGGTCGATCAGCGACTGGGTCTCGGTAAAGATTCCCATGATGTGCCGGCCAAAGAGCAGGATCAGCGCCGTCAGCGCCGCGCTCACGCCCATGGCCGTGAGGGTGCCGTCCCGGGCGCCCTTCTCCACCCTGTCCAGCTTCTGCGCCCCCACGTTCTGTCCGGCGTAGGTCGTCATGGCGCTGCCGAAGGAAAAGGCCGGCAGCATGACAAAGCCGTCCACGCGCATCACGATGACATTGGCCGCGATGAACTGTTCGCCGAAGCTGTTCGTCAGCGACTGCACCACGATCATGGACATGGAAAAGATCGCCTGGGTGACGCCGGAGGGCAGGCCGAGCCGGATGAGCCGGCCCATATTCGCCGGATCCGGGCGCAGATGCTCCCTGCGCAGTTCAAAGATATCCTTCATCTTCGTCAGCCTGCGCAGGCACAGGATGGCGGAGATAAACTGGGCGATGATGGTCGCCAGGGCGACGCCCGGCACGCCGAGGCCCAGATGGGCGACAAAAATATAATCCAGTACAATATTCAGCAGCGTCGCGGCCAGCAGGTACATCAGGGCCGAGAAGGAATCCCCCAGTCCCCTCAGCACGCCGCTCAGGATATTGTAGTAGCCGCTGCCGGCGGCGCCCAGGAACAGGATCACCAGATACTGGCGGCACCAGCCGATGATCGAGTCCGGCGTGTTTAAGAGCCGCAGCATCGGCTGCGCGATCAGCGGCGCCACGATCATCAGGATCAGGGACGCGGCCCCCGTCAGCACGATGCAGCTGCCGATCGCCCGGGAGAGGTTCTCCCTGTCCCGCGCGCCGAAATACTGCGCCACGATGATCCCGGCGCCCACCGAGATTCCAATGAACAGCACGATGAGCAGGTTCAGGATGGGGCCCGCGCTGCCCACCGCCGCCAGGGCGTTGTCCCCGACGAAGCGCCCGACAATGACGCTGTCCGCCGTGTTGTACAGCTGCTGGGCAAAGTTGCCGATCAGCATGGGGATGGTAAATTTCATGATCTGTCCCACCGGGGAGCCCTCGGTCATGTCGATCGGCTTAAAAAATTCCTGCAGTTTTTCTTTTATTGCCATATAACTCTCTGTCTTTCTTTAATCGAGCTTAAGCAGCATGCCCAGCACGCGGCGGGCGCTGCGCTCAAGGTCCTCCCGGGAAAGAAGGCCCATCTCCTGCGCCTCTTTGAGGCGTTCCGGATAGCCGCATCCCATCTTCACATCATTCCCTGCCAGCACCTCCAGGTACTGCTCCGCGTCGTTCCACCAGTCCGAGGTGACCATGCCCTTATAGCCCCACTCCTCCCGGAGGATGTGGGTGAGCATATCCTTGTTCTCGGAGGCGCGCACGCCGTTGATGATGTTGTAGGAGGACATGATCGTCCAGGGATCCGCCTCCTTCACGATCCGCTCGAAGGCCTTCAGGTAGATCTCGCGGATGGCCCGCTCGGATACCCGCGAATCGCTGTTCCTGCGGTTCGTCTCCTTATTGTTCAGGGCGAAATGCTTCACCGAAGTGCCCACATGCCGGCTCTGCACGCCGCGCACCAGGGCGCCGGCCTGTCCCGCCGTCAGGAAGGGATCCTCGGAATAGTACTCGAAATTGCGGCCGCACAGCGGGCTGCGGTGAATGTTCACCGCGGGCGCAAGCCACACCGCGAAGTTGTTCTCCCGCACTTCCTCGCCGGCCGCCTCGCCGACCGCGAAGAGCAGGTCCCTGTCCCAGGTGCAGGCAAGCAGCGTCGCGCAGGGCCACGCCGTCGTGCATACGCCGCACTCGGGGCGGATCCGCACGCCCGCAGGGCCGTCAGCGGTCATCACGCTGGGCACGCCGTATTCCCTGAGGTTGCCGTAGCCGAAGGTGTTCGCGAGTCCCCGGTTGGGCTGTCCGCCGAGCAGGCTGCGCAGCGCCTCGTCGGGAAGGGCGGCGACGAAG
>CAMOKZ010000222.1 GCA_946618155.1 uncultured Lachnospiraceae bacterium
GCGGTGAAGGTCGATCCCAGGAGAATGGAAGCGAGCACGCTGCCCTTTTCTCCCTTGACCTGCTGCGCGAGCGTCCGGAAGCGGTTATTCTCAAATTTTCTGCTTGCAAAAAACTGCTTCAGCTGCGCAAGTTCCGCCTCCGCCTCCGCGCCGGCTTTCGCGGCGATGGAAGCGGCGCTCTCCCGGCAGGCTTCGTAGCAGCAAAGGACAAGCAGAGCGGCAGACATGCAGGGCGCCTCCCCGCTGTCCACCTTCTGGTGCGCCTGCTGGTTGAGGTACTGCAGCAGCGCGCTTTGTTTCATGTCGCTCATGGTGTTCCTCCCGTTGTTGTCTCTTATATATAAAATATCTTATGCTATTTTACTAAATTTATCGCAAAGTGTCCATATCTTAGTGATGGAACAGCCTGATCCCGGTGAACACCATGGCCATCCCGTACGCGTCGCAGGCCTCGATCACGAGGTCGTCGCGGACGGATCCGCCCGGCTGCGCCACGTACCTGACGCCGGACTTCGCGGCGCGGTCGATATTGTCACTGAAGGGGAAGAAGGCGTCGGACCCGAGGGCGACGTCGGTCATGGAATCCAGCCATTCACGCTTTTCGGCATCGGTGAGCGGCTCGGGCTGTCCGGAGAAGACTCTCTGCCACTTGCCGTCCGCCAGCACGTCCATGGGATCCGCTCCGATGTACACGTCGATCGCGTTGTCCCTGTCGGGGCGGGATACGCCCTCGGCGAAGGGAAGGCCCAGCACCTTCGGATGCTGGCGCAGGAACCAGTTGTCGGCCTTCTGGCCGGCCAGTCTCGTGCAGTGGACGCGGGACTGCTGCCCGGCGCCGATGCCGATGGCCTGCCCGTCTTTAACGTAGCAGACAGAGTTGGACTGGGTGTACTTGAGCGTGATCAGGGAGATCTTCAGATCCAGCATCGCCTCGGCCGGGATCTCCCTGTTCGCGGTCACGATCTTCTCCATCAGGGCGTCGTCGATCGGCAGCTCCTGCCTGCCCTGCTCGAAGGTCACGCCGAAGACCTGCTTGCGCTCGATAGGCGCGGGACGGTAGTCCGGATCGATCTCGATCACGTTGTATCCGCCTTTGCGCTTCTGCCGCAGGATCTCCAGCGCCTCGGGGGTATAGCCCGGCGCGATCACGCCGTCGGAGACTTCGCGGCGGATGAGCTTCGCCGTGTCGGCGTCGCACTCATCGGAAAGGGCGATGAAATCGCCGAAGGAGGACATGCGGTCCGCGCCGCGCGCTCTGGCGTAGGCGCAGGCCAGCGGGGAAAAGTTCGCCCAGTCAAGGTCATCGACCCAGTAGATCTTTGCCAGCGTTTCCGTGAGCGGGCGGCCGATGGCGGCGCCTGCCGGGGAAACGTGCTTGAAGGATGTGGCAGAGGGAAGGCCGGAGGCTTCTTTGAGCTCCCGCACCAGCTGCCAGCCGTTTAAGGCGTCAAGGAAATTGATGTAGCCCGGGCGTCCGTTCAGGACCGTGACCGGGAGCTGCCCGCCGTCTTCCATGAAGATGCGGGACGGTTTCTGGTTCGGGTTGCACCCGTATTTCAGCTGCAGTTCGTTCATCTGGCTTCTCCTTCTTCGCTGCTGTGCCGGTTAATGATTCTGGTTTCCGTCTTTCCTGTCCCGATCTCGATGAAGCGGACGAAAAGGGAAACGCGGTTATCGTTGTCAAGGTTATCCCAGACAAGGGCGGTAAAGCTGTCGATATCGCCCTCGATCTGTACGCGCTCCGGTTCTCCCTCGAAGCTCGGAAGGGGCTCGGCGTTCTCCCTGTAGGTATGGATGAAGCGGCCCTCGCCTGCCGGCGGCGTCTCAAAGGAGAAGGTGCTGCGGATGCAGCCCGACGGGTCGCCGTCGCAGCTCTTCAGGATCGACATGGCATAACCGAAGCGTCCGCCGTCCACCCGCACCAGGGCGGAGATGCGCGGCGTATAGTTGGGTCCGTCCGGTTCGAAGGTGCGGCTGCGCAGGGACTGTTCAAAGGTAAGGCCCTTGCGGAGTCCTTCATAGACCGTATCGGTCTGGTCGCCGTTCGTCACGATCGTGTCCGGTCCGAGAACGCGCACCGGCGCGTAGATGATCAGGCTCGGATCCGTCATTTTGGAGGGATCAAACGCCTGGGTCCTGATGCCCTCGCCGTCCCGCACGAAAATCCTGTTCCTGCTGTTTTCGCTGCGGCCCATGATAAAATACGCCATCACCGCAAACCGCGCGTCCGGCGTCTGTCCGACAACGATGCCGCGGCCCGGATATGTGCTGGCGGAGAGTGCCTTTGCCAGAGAGATACTGTTCATGAATGTCTCCTTTCCTTTTCGGATCCTGTTTCTGTATGCCTGATTTTTGCCCCGCCGGGGCAACCTTACCCTATCACCTTTCCCGCCGGTGCGCAACGCATTCTTGCGGGAAGCCGGATACGGCCCGGAAGATTCGCTCAGCTGTCCGCCTCGACCAGGCGGCGCAGACTCTCACCGATCACCACGGTCTCTTTGCCGGCGCCGTCTTCGCGCACGATTTCATCGATCCCGATCCAGCCCACGTGCATCGCGCTGCTTCGTCTTTCCACGGCGCTCCCCGTGCTCTCACCGATCTGATGCATCTGCTCCTCAATGCCGCTGCCCCTGCGGGCGGTGGAATAATGTGAGCAGACCAGGACCG